>NZ_JBHYVA010000240.1:8656-11049 GCF_042750055.1 Streptomyces sp. NPDC059456 | reverse complement strand
CCGGCGCCCTCGCGCGCGGGCCGCCCGCCGCCGGCGGGTTCGGGGGCGGCCCGCTCGGCCGCGGCCGCGAACACGGCGGTGAGCTCGGGGAGCACGGGCAGGCCGGGCTCGGGCGCGGGAGGCCCGTACCGGACCGGGCCTCGGCCCTCCGCCGTGCGCTGCATCCCCGACACCTCGCCCCGCCTTCCCCGGTCCGGCCCGCGCCCGCCACCGGCTGACGACAGCCTTGCGAACATGCCCTTTATACGGCGATACGCAGGGGTACGCCTGTTCTCGTCCCGGCGGTGGGCGGTCCGGGGTTTCAGCCCTGCCGGCCCACCAGGGCCAGCAGCCGGGTCTGGGCGTCCGCCTCCGCCGGGACCTCCAGCGGCGCCGCGAACATCCCACTGGCCGCGAGCCCGTCGGCGTACGGCAGGACTTCCTGGAGGGCGAACGCGACGAGACCGGCGGGGAGCCGGTCGTCGGCGCCGGTGCCCCGCGCGAGGTCCCATGCGTGGACGATGCAGTCGGCGGTCTGCTCGGCGCAGTACGCCCTGCCCAGGACGGGCCCGTACGACAGCCTGACGGTGCACTCCAGGGCCCCGGGCGCGGCGAAGGCGGCATGGGCGGCGACCGCGGCCCGCTCCCAGGCGCCGGTTGGGTCCGCGCCGAGCACGTCGCCGGAGAACGCGTCGCCGATCTCCTCGACGGTGCGCCCCTCGGTGACCATCGGCGGGATCCACAGCTGCTCGCCGGTGACGTGGTTGACCAGGTCGCGCACGGACCACTGCGTGCAGGGGGTCGGGGCGTCCCACGGGCCGGCCCCGACGGCGCGCACCCGCGCGCCGAACAGCCGCAGGGCATCGGCGTGCTGTTCGAGCAGCGTGTCCGGCACGGCCCTCACCGCCCTCCGCCGGGATGCCGGCTTCCGTAGCCCACTGTCCTCGCCCGCGCTGCACCCTGCCACCGACCCGGCCAGTCCCCTTGCCACACAAGCCTTCTGTCCACATGTCAAAACACGGGTCTCATATGACGGGCCCATCCCCTACCGTGATCACAACGCTTCGACGACGAGGAGGAGTCGGTCCATGAACGCCAGGGAATCGGCCGTCTACACGCACGGCCACCACGAGTCCGTGCTGCGCTCGCACCGCTGGCGCACCGCCGCGAACTCCGCGGCGTACCTGATCGGCGAGCTGCGGCCGGGGATGTCGGTCCTGGACGTGGGCTGCGGCCCGGGCACGATCACGGCGGACCTGGCGGAACTGGTCGCGCCGGGCGGCCGGGTCACGGCAGTCGACGCGGCGCGCGACGTCCTGGAGCAGGCCGCGGAGTACGTACGGGAGCGCGGCCTGGACGGGGTGGTCACCTTCGCCACGGCGGACGTCCACGCCCTGGACTTCCCGGACGGCTCCTTCGACGTGGTCCACGCCCACCAGGTGCTCCAGCACGTCGGCGATCCGGTGCAGGCCCTGCGGGAGATGCGGCGGGTGTGCCGGCCGGGCGGGATCGTGGCCGCCCGGGACGCCGACTACGCGGCGATGACCTGGTATCCGGCGGAGCCGGTGCTGGACGAGTGGCTGGGCCTGTACCGGCGGGTGGCCCGCGCGAACGGCGGCGAGCCGGACGCCGGGCGCCGGCTGCTGTCCTGGGCGAGGGCGGCGGGCTTCACGCAGGTGGCCTCGTCGGCGACGGCCTGGTGCTACGCCACGCCCGAGGAGACCGCGTGGTGGTCCGGCCTGTGGGCGGAGCGCACGACGGCCTCGGCGTACGCGTCCCTCGCGACGGGCGCGGGCCACGCGACCCCGGCCGGGCTGGCCGCCATCGCCGAGGCCTGGCACCGCTGGGGCGCGGCCCCGGACGCGTGGTTCTCGGTCCTGAACGGCGAAATCCTGGCCAGGGCCTGACCCGGCCCGGCTGACCCGCCCGACCCGGTCCGCCTGCCCTGGCTGACCCGGCTGACCCGGCTGACCCGCCCGCCTGCCCCGGCCGACCCGCCCGGCTGACCCGCGCGGCCCGGACCGCGCGGCCCGGACCGCCCCGGCCCTGCCCGGTCAGGCAGCCCTACAGCGGCGGGCGCATGCGGAAGTCGTACGACCGGGGCAGCGGGCGGTGCGTCACGCGCGCCCAGACCTCCGAGAGGATCTCGTCCCCCTCGCGGAGGTCGGGCAGTTCGAAGCCCTCCTCGAACACCCGCCGTGCCGCGCCCACATGCCCCTCCGCCGCCAGCAGCCGGGCCGCCAGCAGCCGGAACCGGCCCTCCTCCCGGAGCGCCGGCCGCAGCCGGTCCCACACGGCCCGGGCCGCCGGCAGCCGGCCCGCGGCCAGCAGCGTCGTCATCGCCTCCCGTCCCAGGGCCGACTCGGCGGCCGTCCAGGCCCGGCCGCCCCGGCTCTCCTCGGCCAGGTCCTCGA
>NZ_JBHYVA010000240.1:0-8646 GCF_042750055.1 Streptomyces sp. NPDC059456 | reverse complement strand
CGCACCACCAGCCCCCCCGCTCCCAGCGAGACGCGCTCCCGGCGAGCCCTCCCCGGGGCTGCCCCCTCCCCCCGCCCCTCCGCCACCGCCAGGCAGCGCAGCAGCGGCCACCGCGAGGGGGCCAGCGCCAGGCCGCGCTCCCAGCTGCGCACCGCCTGCGCCACGTCCCCGGCGTGCCACTGGGCCACGCCCAGGTGGTACTCGGCCAGCGGCTCGGCGGGAGCCGTCTCCAGCATGTCCCGCCAGTGCGGGGCGACCAGGCTGGGCCCCGGCGGCGCGACCCGCCGCGGGGTGGGGAAGACCCCGGTGCGCCAGAGCTCCAGCCAGGGGGCCTGGGCCTCGCCGAGCCCCGATTCCGGGAAGGGGGTGCCGGGCAGCTTGTGCCCGCCGCACAGCACTTCCAGCGCGCCCCATCCGGAACCGGCGGCCAGCCGTTCCCCCGGTTCGGTGTCGGCGCAGCCGCGCCACGCCTCGTACGCCTGGTCCACCCGCTCCGCGGGCAGGGCGGCGGCCAGGGCGGTCTGCGCGGCGGACCGGGCCGCCGCCCAGTCGGGGCCGTGCACCGGCCCCGGGTCCGCGGACAGCGGCCCGTACGCCTCCAGCCAGCTGAACTCCGCCCCGGCCTCCAGGCGTACGTGCTCCAGCTGGGTGCGGGCCAGACCGGCCTGGATCTCGGCGTAGCCGCCGGTACCGGGCTCGGTCAGCCACTCCTGCCAGCGGCGGCCGCCCTCCCCGGCGCCCCAGACGAACAGCTTGCGCCCGCGCAGCCGGGCCGTGGACGTGTGGACGAGCCCGTGTCCCCCGGCGTCCAGCGAGGCGATCCAGGGCCGGGCCCCGGCCGGGACCTCGTAGAAGAAGTCGGCCGGGTACGTGCTGCCCAGCGGGTAGGTGCGGTCCTCGCCCTCCCAGTGCGGCACGGGGATGCGCCGCAGCGCCCGCTCGTACCCGAAGTGCCAGGCCTCGTCGGCGGGGGCGAGCACCCGCGTGCCCGGGTCCTCCGGGACGGCGGTGTTGGACCACCAGTACACGGGGGCGGGACGTTCGTGCGGGTTGCGGACGCGGACGCCGACGTAGAGGAACTCCGAGTCCCCCGGCAGCCACAGGTCCACCTGGAACGGGAGGTCGCGCAGCCGTTCCCATTCCCAGAGGCGGACCATCTCGCCCCCGTCGGGCGCCGGTACGAGCGCCGCGTGCAGCGGGGCGCAGGACAGGGTGGTGTGGCCGGTCGCACCGACGTTCCACTCGATGCCGCCCGAGAACCAGGCGCCGTTGAGGGCGAAGTTGGCGGGCTGGAACACCGGGTTGCGGTACAGCAGTTCCCGGCCGGTGGGCACGTGCACGAGGGAGTGCACCCGGCCGCCGAGCCCGGGCAGCACGGTGACGCGCAGGTGCGCGTTCTCGATGACGACAGCCTCGAACTCGGTGTCCTGCCTGCGCCGTTGGTAGCCGTCCAGCAGCCGGACGGGCAGCAGGGAGCGCAGCGGCTCGTACCCGATCTGCCGGGCCATGTCGCGCGGGAGGTCCTCGCGCGTGCGCTCGTCCAGGGTGTGCACGTCGGCGGGCGCACGCAGGACGGGCAGCGGGTTCTCGGGCCCCAAGGGGGCTGCTGGCAGGGTCAGTACGGCACGGCGGACGGTGGTGGCCATGCAGGAAATGGAACACGCCACGGCGGCCGGTGCACAGGGGTTCCGCGGATCACCACCGGTCAGGATTACGCAAAGCCCTGGCCGGAGCGCTACGCGAACGCGCCGGCGACCAGGTCCGCGAGCAGCGCCGCGGACCGCCCGTCCGGGTCGAGGTCCGGATCGTAGACGGTGACGTTGAGGCCGACGCAGCGCGGGGAGCCCACCAGGACGCACAGCAGTCCGGCGAGTTCGCCGGGGAGCAGGCCGCCGGGGTCGGGGCTGTCGACGGCGGGCATCACCTCCGGGTCCAGTACGTCGGCGTCGAGGTGGACCCAGAACCCCTCGGTGTCCGGCGGGTGGAGTCCGTCCAGCGCGGCGCGGGCCACGGCGGCGGCGCCGCGGGCCCGGATGTCCCCGACGGTGGCCGTGGAGATCCCCGCGGCGCGCAGCTCGGGCAGGTCCCCGTCGCCGTCGCGCAGCCCGAAGAGCCGTACGTCCTCGTCCCGGAGGTAGGGCCCGCGCCCTTCCAGGTCGGCGAGGTCGGCCTGGCCGCGGCCGGTGGCGAGGGCGAGCTCCTCCCCGGCGGCCGCTCCGACGGGCCCGTTGACGGCTTCGTTGCCGGGGTGGCGGAAGTCGGCGGAGCCGTCGATCGCGGCCAGTCCGTACCGTCCGACGCGGCGCATGGCGAGACTGGCGCCGAGCTGGATCGAGCAGTCCCCGCCGAGGACCACGGGGAACTCCCCGGCGCGCAGGTGTTTTTCGATCCGGTCGGCGAGGGCGAGGGTGTAGGCGGCGAGCGGGCCGGCGTGGAAGACCCCGTCGCCCTCCCGCCAGTTGCCGCGGTCGTAGCGCGGCGGTACGACCACCCCGCCCTCGCGGGCGCCGAGCCGGCTCAGCAGGCCCTGCTCGCGCAGGGCGCCGGCCAGTTTGTAGACGCCGGGGACGGTGGCGGGTGCGGGCGGGCGCAGGCCCAGGTTGGACGGGGCGTCGAGGAGCACCAGGCTTCGCATCTCCTCATCCTGCGCGATCCGCGGCCGCAGGACCAGACATTTCGGTGGTGATCGCCCAGCGCTCGTGGTCGCGCCAGGCGCCGTCGACGAAGAGGAAGCCGGGCGAGAAACCCTCCAGCCGGAACCCGGCCCCGCGGACCAGGGCGAGGGAGGCCGCGTTGCCGGGCTGGATGTTGGCCTCCAGCCGGTGCAGTTCCAGGCCGCCCTCGTCCTCGGGGGCGAAGGCGTGCGCCACGACGAGACCCAGGGCCTCCCGGAACAGCCCGCGCCCGGCGGCGTGCGCGAAGGCGCCGTATCCGAGCGCCCCGCAGTCGAACGCGCCGCGGACGATGTTGTTGATGTTGACGAAGCCGGCGATGGCCCCGGTCTCCCGTTCGCAGACCAGGAAGCCCACCCGCGTCTCGCCCTCGATCAGCGACGTCGCGTAGGGCTCGTACTCCTCGATCGTCGCCGGCGGGGCGAGCCAGGGGTGGTGGAGGTGCCGGCTCTCGTGCACGTGGGTGGTGAACTCGGGGCCGTCGGCGAGCCGGAAGGGCCGCAGCCCGACGTGCCGTCCCTCGCGCAGGTACGCGGAATATGACATCCGCCCAGGCTATGAGCTGTGACAGGATTCCCGGCGTGATCATCACCCCGGACACCGAAGAACTGCTGCACGCGGCGGTACGCAACAACGCGGAGTGGTGCGCGGCGGTCAGCGGCGGCGGCGCGTTCGCACCCGACGCGTGGACCAGCGCACGCCGCACCCCGCCGTACTACCCCGACGGCGTGACCCTGACCCGCGGCGCCTCGGCGCAGGCGCTGCTGGCCGGGATGGACACCACCTCCCCCGGCTGCTCGGTGAAGGACAGCTTCGCCTCGCTCGACCTGGCTCCGGCGGGCTTCGAGGTGCTGTTCGGCGCCGAGTGGATCCACCGGCCCGCGGACGCCGCGGCTCCGGCCGTGTCCGCACTGGCCTGGGCCCGGGTCGCCGACGCCGGGGAACTGGCCGACTGGGAGGCGGCCTGGGACGGTGAGGAGAGCGGCGGCCTGTTCTCCGCCGGCCTGCTCACGCCGGAGATCGCCTTTCTCGCCGGGCGGGCCGCGGACGGGCGCATCGTCGCCGGGGCCGCCGCCAACCGGACGGGCGGGGTCGTCGGGATCTCCAACGTGTTCGCCGCGGACGGCACCCGGGACGACGAGGCCTGGGCGGGCGCCCTCACCGCCGTCACGGCCCTGTGGCCCGGCCTGCCGGTCGTCGGCTACGAGGCCGGGGACGACCTGGACACCGCCGTCCGCCACGGCTTCGCCCCACTGGGCCCGCTGCGCGTCTGGCTGCACACGGCCCGGCCGGAGCCTCGCTGCTAAAATGGGTGGATTCTGCCCGAAACAGGGCGGGAGCCCGACTCAGGGTTGGGGTGAGTGCATGCGGACCCACCGGACCGACGCGCGGCCCGCCCACCGGCGCGCGGCGCTGCTGGCGCCCTGCGCCGCCCTGTTGATCACGGCCGGCGTGCTCCCGGCCGCCTCCACGGCGCCGCTCGCGGACCGGCCGCCGGCGCCCGCCCCCGCGGCGACGATGACGCCGCCCGCCCCCACCCGCATCCCGTCACCCCTGAAGCCGATCAAACCGGCCGCTTTCCGGGCCGCGGTCGACCGGGGGTGATCCGGACCGGACGGCGTCCGGCTCCCCGGCCGGGGCCGGTTCCAGGGCGATGCGGGGGACGTCGGGCCGGTCGAAGCCGAACACCTGGGCGTACAGCGAGAGTTCCGCCTGGAGCGCCCGGACCATGGTGTCGGCGCGCCGGAACCCGTGCCCCTCGCCCTCGAAGGCGACGTACGCGTGCGGCACCGGACGCCCCCGCAGGGCCGCCAGGAACCGCTCCGCCTGGGCCGGCGGGCAGATCGGGTCGTCCAGGCCCTGGAGCAGCACGAAGGGGGCGCTGATCCGGCCGGCGCGGGCCACCGGCGAGCGCTCGCGACAGCGTACGGCCAGGGTCTGCGGGGGGCCGGCCAGGCCGTCGACGTAGCGGGACTCCAGGTCGTGGGTCTCGTCGGCGAAGCCCCGCAGGTCCAGGACGGGGTAGATGATCGTGCCGCAGGCGTACAGGTCGCCGGCGGCCAGCGAGGCCGCCGCCGTCCAGCCGCCCGCGCTGGCGCCGCGGACGGCGAGCCGGCCGGGGTCGGCGGTGCCCTCGGCGGCCAGTGCCCGGGCCACCGCCGCGCAGTCCTCCACGTCGACGACGCCCCACTGCTCGCGCAGCCGTTCCCGGTAGGCGCGCCCGTAGCCGCTGGAGCCGCCGTAGTTCACCTCGGCCACGCCGATGCCGCGCGAGGTGAAGTAGGCGATGTGCAGGTCGAGTACGGGCGGCACGTGGTCGGTGGGGCCGCCGTGCGCCCAGATCACGTACGGGGGCAGTTCCTCGGCGGGGGCCCGGCACGCGGGGTGGTGCGGCGGGTAGACGTGGGCGTGGATCTCCCGGCCGCCCGGGCCGAGGAAGGTCCTGCTCTGCGGTTCCGGATAGTGGGAGGGGTCCACCGGGTCCACCCCGGCCGCGCCGATCACCCGGGCGTGCCCGTCCACGGTGTCGAGCTCCACGACCTCGTAGGCGCTGCGCGGGCTGGCCGCGACCCCGTAGACGCGGGTGCCGTGCGCGGCGAGGGTGGGCTGCCAGGCCGTCCACGGCCCGGCGGCGTCCACCAGGTCGCCGCTCTCCGGGTCGAGGACGCCGAGCACCGAGGAGCCCTGGCCGTGCAGGACGGCGAGGAGCCCTCCGGGGAGCGGGGCCAGCCAGCTCAGCCCGGGCTTCCACAGGGGGCCGCCGAACTCCTCTTCGCGCGGGCACAGGTTGACGGCCTCGCCGGTCGCGGGATCCACCCGGTACGGGTTCCACCAGCCGCTGCGGTCGCTGACGGCGAGGAGGTCGCCGCGGGGGGTCCACTCCACCTGGGCCACGGCCTCCTCGGGGCCGCCCAGTACGGTGCGGGCGCCGGCGAGGGTCCCGTCGGGGCGGACCTCGGCGATCCGCGCCTCGGTGCCGTCCCAGGGCATCCGCGGGTGGTCCCACACCAGCCAGGCCGCGTGCAGGCCGTCGGGTGACAGTCGCGGCCCGGTGGTGAACCGGTGCCGGTCGTCGGTGAGTTCGCGTACGAGGGCCCGGTTCCCGGCGGCGGAGCCGTCCAGCGGAACGGCGGCCAGCACCCGGCGCACGTCGGTGGGCGCCGGCCCGGTGAACTCCTCCAGTACGCACCAGACTTCGTTCCCGCGCAGGACCGGATCGGCCCAGCGCAGTCCGCCGCCGACCGCGGAGACGGGGGTGAGGGGCCGCGGGGCCGCGCCGCCCGGGGCGTCGGGCTCGTACGCGTACATGCGCTGGTCGGCGAAGTGGACGAACACCACCAGGGGCCCGCCCGCGGGCCGTTCGACGCCGGCCCAGGGCCGGCCGCCGTACTCGGTGACGCGGCTGCGGACGTTCCACGGCGCGGGCAGCACCGAGGCCTCGGGACCACCGTCGGCGGGCCGGCGCACCAGGGTGCGGCGGCCCCCCTCGGCCGGCCGGGGTTCGGTCCACCACACTTCCGGGCCGACGGCGCCGACGTACTCGGGCCGCCCGTCGAGCGAGGCGGCGGCGGCCGCGTCGAGGGGCGAGGGCCAGCTGCCGTAGGGCCCGGTCGGCACCGCCATCACCGGCTCCCCCTCACAAGGTCCGCAGGGCGTGGTCGAGGACGCGCACCCCGAAGTGCAGGGCGTCGACGGGGACGCGCTCGTCCACGCCGTGGAACAGGGACCAGTAGTCGAAGCCCGGGGGCAGCTTCAGCGGGGAGAAGCCGTATCCGGTGATCCCGAGCCGGGAGAACTGCTTGGCGTCGGTGCCGCCCGCCATGCAGAACGGCACCACGTGGCCGTCCGGGTCGAAGCGCTCCACGGACTCGCGCAGGATCGCGAACGTCCGCCCGTCGACGGGGGCTTCGAGGGCCACCTCGCGGTGGTGGAACGCCCAGGTGACGTCGGGGCCGGTGAGGGCGTCGAGCGTGGCGATGAACTCGGCCTCGCCGCCGGGGAGCATCCGGCCGTCCACGTAGGCGGTGGCGGTGCCCGGAACCACGTTCAGTTTGTAACCGGCCTCGAGCATGGTCGGGTTGGCGCTGTTGCGCACGGTCGCCTCGACGAGGAGGCCGGCCGGGCCGAGTGTGCCGAGGACCGCGTCGACGTCGAAGCCGCGGGCGCGGGGGTCGACCGACAGGCCCTGGAGGGCGGCGAGTCGGGTGATGCAGGCGGCGACGGTGTCGGTGAGCCGGACGGGCCACCGGTACTCGCCGATCCGGGCCACGGCCGCGGCGAGCCGGCTGACGGCATTGGCCCGGTTGGGCTTGGAGCCGTGCCCGGTCGTGCCGTGGGCGGTCAACTTCAGCCAGGCGGTGCCGCGTTCGCCGGCCGCAATCGGGTAGAGGGCCTGGCCGGGGCCGTTGTGCAGGGTGAAGGCACCGGATTCGCTCAGCCCTTCGGTACAGCCCTCGAAGAGGTGCGGGTGCCGGTCGGCGAGGAACCCCGAGCCGTCGACGGCGCTGTCCTCCTCGTCGGCGGTGTAGGCGATGACGACGTCCCGGCGGGGCTTGACACCCGCGCGCGCCCAGGCCCGTACGACGGCCAGCACCATCGCGTCCATGTTCTTCATGTCGACGGCTCCGCGGCCCCAGACCACCCCGTCGCGGATCTCCCCGGAGAAGGGGTCCACGCTCCAGTCGGCGGGCTCGGCGGGGACCACGTCGAGGTGGCCGTGGACGAGGAGGGCCTCGGCGCCGCGGTCGGAGCCCTCGATCCGGGCCACCACGTTGGTGCGGCCGGGCGTGCGTTCGAGGAGGACCGGTTCCAGGCCGGCGTCGGCGAGGCGCTCGGCGACGTACTCGGCGGCGGGGCGTTCGCGGCAGTCGCCGCCGCCCCGGTTGGTGGTGTCGATGCGGATCAGGCCGGAGGTGAACGCGACGGCCTCGTCGAGCGCGACCCGGTCCACCGGGCTCACGGGGCTCACCGGGCTCACGGGGCTCACCGGGTCCGCCACGGGTCCGGGCCCCCCGGCGGGGCACTCCTGGGTGACTGCGGGCATGTCAGCCATACTGCTCCTCCACGGCCGCGGAGACGACCGTCGTGACCGCTTTGAAGGCCCGGATCCCCTCGTACATCGTCTCGCTGGTGTACGCGACCCGGCGTTCCCCGGAGCGTTCGACCCCCGGGACGACGGTCGCGGTCAGCGCCAGGTGCTCGGCGTCGAACTCCAGCTCCACGGTGTACGGGCCGCCGGGCGCGGGTTCCCGGCGGACGGCGAGGGCTGCGGCCTCCTTGGCGGCGGCCCGGATGTCGGCGGCCGTGCGGGCCGGGGTGCGGCAGACGGCGGCGTAGCGGGAGACGTGGTCCTTGACGGCGACCTTGACCGCGTCCGGCGCGTAGCCGTCGGCGTCGACGCAGGTCAGGTCGTCGCCGGTGACGAGGACGACGGGGACCCCGTACTCGGCGACGACGTGCGCGTTGAGCAGCCCCTCGCTCGCGCGGACGCCGTTGAGCCAGACCCCGGTGATGGAGTTGGCGAGGTAGGTGTGGGCGAGGACGCCGGGTGTGCCGGCGCCGGTGTGGTAGCCGACGAACGCGATGCCGTCGACGTCACCGTGCTGGACGCCCTCGACCATGCTGAGGGACTTGTGGCGGCCGGTGAGCATCTCGGCCCGCTCGTCGAGCTGTTCGAGCAGCAGGTTGCGCATGCTCCAGTGGGCCTCGTTGATCAGGACCCGGTCGGCGCCGCCGTCGAGGAAGCCGAGGACGGCCGCGTTCACGTCGGAGGTGAACAGCCGCCGGCAGCGCTCCCACTCGGGTGTGCCGGGCAGGACGTCGGCGGGCCAGGTGACGCCCGTGGCGCCTTCCATGTCGGCGGAGACGAGGATCTTCATCGGGCCCCCCGGGCGGGGGGGGGGGCGGGCCGCCCGGGGGCGCGGGCACAGTGGTGGGTGTGGGGGTGTCGGGCACACTAGCGTGAAAAAAAAAA
>NZ_JBHYVA010000239.1:0-11060 GCF_042750055.1 Streptomyces sp. NPDC059456 | reverse complement strand
GCGGGCCATCCGGGCCGAGGGCACCGCCGGGGTTTGGCCCTAACCGCAACCCGCGGCCTGCCCCGGGCGGGGGGCCCGCCCGGGCCCCCGCGCCCCGCGGGGCGGAGCCACCCGTTCGGCGTCACAATGGCGGCATGCGCACGCTCCGCACGCTCGGCGCAGCCGGTGCCGCCGCCCTGCTCGCCGCGACGGCCGCGACCGGCGCGGCAGCCGCGGCCGCCGCGCCCAGCCCGCCGCCCGCACCGAAGCCGCAGATCACGGACGCCGACGTGGACGCCGCTCTGGCACGCCTGCCCGGGTTCGTCACCGACAGCATGCGCAGCACCGGCGTCCCCGGGATCTCCGTCGCGGTCGTCCACCGCGACAAGGTCGTCTTCCTCGAGGGTTTCGGCGTCCGCCGCACCGGCGAGAGCGCCACGGTCGACCCCGACACCGTCTTCCAGATCGCCTCGCTGTCCAAGCCGGTCTCCTCCACCGTCGTGGCCGGCACCCTGAAGGACCCCGCCGACTGGAACCGGCACACCGAGCTCCCCGGGTTCGCCCTCAAGGACCCCTGGGTCACCGGCCACGTCACCACCGCCGACCTGTTCTCCCACCGCAGCGGCCTGCCCGACCACGCCGGGGACCTGCTCGAAGACCTCGGCTACGACCAGGCGTACATCCTCGGCCACCTGCGCCTGGAGCCCCTCTCCCCCTTCCGCGCGAGCTACGCGTACACCAACTTCGGCTTCACCGCGGCCGCCGAGGCCGTCGCCCGGGCCCACGGCACCAGCTGGCAGAAACTCGCCGCGGACACCCTCTTCAAGCCCGCCGGCATGACGCACACCAGCACCGAGTTCTCCGCCTTCGCGCACGCCCCCGACCACGCCGCCACCCACGTCAAGAACCCGGACGGCACCTGGTCCCCGCGCTACGTACGCGACCCGGACGCGCAGGCCCCGGCCGGCGGGGTGAGCTCCAGCGCCTCCGACATGGCCCGCTGGCTGCGGCTCCAGCTGGCCGGCGGCACCCTCGACGGCAAGCGGATCGTCCCCGCCGACACCCTCGCCGTCACGCACCTGCCGCAGATCCTGTCGCAGGCACCGACCCCGCCCCTGAACCACACCGGCTTCTACGGCCTCGGCTGGAACGTCTCGTACGACGACGCCGGCCGGCTGCGCCTGAGCCACTCCGGCGCCTTCGACCTCGGCGCCAACACCAACGTCACCATGCTCCCGCTGGAGCAGCTCGGCATCGTCGTCCTCACCAACGGCGCCCCGGTCGGCGTGGCCGATGCCATCGCCGAGGACTTCTTCGACACCGCCGAGCACGGCGGGCCGACCACCGCCTGGCTGCCCCTGTTCGCCGAGCTCTACGCCCGGGCGGACGACACCGGCCGCTCCGCCACCGACTACGCCCACCCGCCCGCGGGGGCGAAGCCGGCCCGCGCCGACGGCGCGTACACCGGAACGTACGACAACCCGTACTACGGCAAACTGACCGTCACGCCCGACGGCAGCGGCGGCCTCACCCTCTCCCTCGGCCCGAAACCGATGCGCTTCCCGCTCACCCACTACGACGGCGACACCTTCAGCTACGTGACCGCCGGCGAGAACGCGGTGGGCCGCACCGGGGTGTTCTTCAAGGACGGCACGGTCCGCATCGAGTACCTCGACGGCGAACACCTGGGGACCTTCACCCGGCAGTAGGCGCATAGCCTGGACCCGATGAGACGCCGAACCCAGCCACCCCCCTCACCCCTGCCCCAGGTCGCCGGCATCGACCCGGTCCGGCTGCGGCTGCCCGCCGACCCCGACGGGCGCTGGCCCGGCCTCGGCGACTACCTCGCCGCGCGCTACGCCGGCACCCGGGGCGCCGAATCCATCGGCCGGCTGCTGCGCGCGGGGCGGGTGTTCGGCCCCGGCGGGCGGGTCCTGCACCCGCAGGACCCGTACGAACCGGGCGCCTACCTCTGGTTCCACCGGGACATGGAACCGGAACCGGTGGTGCCGTTCCCGATCCGCGTCGTCCACCGGGACGCACACCTGCTGGTCGTGGACAAACCGCACTTCCTGGCCACCACCCCGCGCGGCAGCCACATCACCCAGACCGCCCTGGCCCGGCTGCGCACCGAGCTCGGCCTGCCCGAGCTCAGTCCGGCGCACCGGCTGGACCGGCTGACCGCCGGACTGGTGATGTTCAGCATCCGCCCCGAGGACCGCGGCGCCTACCAACTGCTCTTCCAGGAGCGGCGGGTCGTCAAGCGGTACGAGGCCGTCGCCCGCCACGACCCGGCGCTCGCCCTGCCCCGCACGGTCCGCAGCCACATCGACAAGACCCGCGGGGTGATCGCCGCGACCGAGGTCCCGGACGCCGAACCGAACGCCGAGACCCTCGTCGAACTGCTGGGCACCGAAGGGGAACTGGGCCGCTACCGGCTGACCCCGCACACCGGCCGCACCCACCAGCTGCGGGTGCACATGAACGGCCTCGGCCTGCCGATCCTCGGCGACCCGGTGTACCCGCAGGTCACCGACCCGGCCCCGGACGACTACCGGCGCCCGCTGCAACTCCTCGCCCGCACCGTGTCGTTCACCGACCCCGTCACCGGCACGCCGCGCCGCTTCGAGAGCGGCCTGACCCTGCGGGCCTGGGAGGACCTCACGGCCTGGGAAGCCGGCGCGTAGAGCGCGCCGGCGGTGGTCCCGCGAAGACCACCGCCGGCCCTGGCACCGACCCGTACCGGTCCTAGCCGACCGAGCTGTAGGCCACGACACCGCGCAGCAGTGCGTCGACGGCCTTGCGGGCGTTGCGGGCCACCGTGCTGCCGCCCTGCGAGGACGGCGGCGCGGAGGACGCCGGAGCCGCGGCCGCGATCTGCCCGAGCACGTCGATGACCTGCTTGCACCAGCGCACGAAGTCACCGGCCGGCATCTCCGCCTCCCGCAGCACCTCGTCCAGGCTCTTGTCGGAGGCCCACTGGTAGGCCGCCCACGCGAAGCCGAGGTCCGGCTCGCGCTGGCCCACGCCCTCCGCCTGGTTGATCCGGTGCTCCTCCTCCAGCGCGTCGAGCCGGCCCCAGATGCGGACCATCTCGCCCAGCGCGGCCTTCGCCGCGCCACCGGGCACCTTCGGCGCCACCGCATCGTCGGACTGCCGCGCCTCGAACACCAGCGCCGAGACGCAGGCGGCCAGTTCGGCCGGGGTCAGGCCTTCCCAGACCCCCGCGCGCAGGCACTCGGACGCCAGCAGGTCCAGCTCCCCGTACAGCCGGGCGAGCCGCTTGCCGTGCACGGTGACCTCGTCCTCGCGCAGGTAGTCCAGCTCGGTGAGCAGCGCGTGGATCCGGTCGAAGGTGCGGGCGATGGTGTTCGTCCGCCCCTCGATGCGCCGCTCCAGCTGCTGGGTGTCCCGCTTGAGCCGGTGGTAGCGCTCGGCCCAGCGGGCGTGGTCCTCCCGCTCGTCGCAGCCGTGGCAGGGGTGCGCCCGCAGTGCGGCGCGCAGCCGGGTGATCTCGCGGTCGTCGGCGGCCGCGGCCCGGCCGCGCCCCCGGCGCTCCGGCGTGATGTGCCCCGCCTTGGCGCGCAGTTGGGACGCCAGGTCGCGGCGGGACTGCGGCGAGCGCGCGTTGAACGTCTTCGGGATCCGCATCCGCTCGATGGCCTCGACCGGGACCGGGAAGTCGATCGCGGCGAGCCGCTTGACCTGCCGCTCCGCGGTCAGCACCAGCGGGCGCGGGCCCTCGGCCCACTCCTGGCCCCGGTGCCCGTGGACCCGCCCGGCCGGCACGCCCGGGTCCAGGACCAGCGCGAGCCCGGCGAACTTGCCGGTCGGCACGTGGATGATGTCGCCCGGCTTGAGCTTCTCCAGCGAACCGGCCGCCTGGGCCCGGCGCTGGGCCGCGCCCTGCTTGGCCAGGTCCGTCTCGCGGTCCTTCAGGTCGCGGCGCAGCTGCGCGTACTCCTCGAAGTTCCCGAGGTGGCAGGTCATGCCCTCCCGGTAGCCCTCCAGGCCCTCCTCGTTGCGCTGCACCTGCCGGGAGATCCCGACGACCGAGCGGTCGGCCTGGAACTGCGCGAAGGAGGTCTCCAGCAGCTCGCGCGAGCGGTGCCGCCCGAACTGCTGGACCAGGTTCACCGCCATGTTGTACGAGGGCTTGAAGCTGGAGCGCAGCGGATACGTACGGGTACCGGCGAGCCCGGCGAGCGCCGCCGGGTCCATGCCCCGCTGCCAGAGCACCACCGCGTGGCCCTCGACGTCGATGCCGCGGCGCCCGGCCCGGCCGGTGAGCTGCGTGTACTCGCCGGGGGTGATGTCGGCGTGCTGCTCGCCGTTCCACTTGACCAGCTTCTCCAGGATCACCGTGCGCGCCGGCATGTTGATGCCCAGCGCGAGGGTCTCGGTGGCGAAGACGGCCTTGACGAGGCCGCGGACGAACAGCTCCTCCACGACCTCCTTGAAGGTCGGCAGCATGCCGGCGTGGTGCGCGGCGATGCCCCGCTCCAGGCCTTCCAGCCACTCGTAGTACCCCAGGACGTGCAGGTCCTCGGCGGGGATGGAGGCGGTCCGCTCCTCGACGATCTCGCGCACCTTCAGGCGCGCGGAGTCGTCGTTGAGCCGCAGGCCCGCGAACAGGCACTGCTGGACGGCGGCCTCGCAGCCGGCCCGGCTGAAGATGAAGTTGATGGCGGGCAGCAGCCCGTCCCCGTCGAGCCGGGCGATGACCTCGGGGCGGCTGGGCGTCCAGATCCGGCCGCGCGAGCGCCGCTCGCGCTCGCGGTCGGCCTCGCGGACCATCTTGCCGCGGCGCCGGTCCTTCGGGCTGTACGTGCGGGTGTTCTCCTCGCGCGCCATCCGCAGCAGGTCGGGGTTGACCTCGCGGCGCGCGGAGCCGCGGCCTCCGTGGTCGGACTCCTCCTCGAACAGGTCGTGGATCCGGCGGCCGGCCATGACGTGCTGCCACAGCGGGACGGGCCGCTCCTCGGAGACGATCACTTCGGTGTCGCCGCGCACGGTGTCGAGCCAGTCGCCGAACTCCTCGGCGTTGGACACCGTCGCCGACAGGGACACCAGGGTGACCGACTCGGGGAGGTGGATGATCACTTCCTCCCAGACGGCTCCGCGGAACCGGTCGGAGAGGTAGTGCACCTCGTCCATCACGACGTAGCCGAGGCCGATCAGCGACTGCGAGCCCGCGTACAGCATGTTGCGGAGCACCTCGGTGGTCATCACGACCACGGGCGCATCGGAGTTGACGCTGTTGTCGCCGGTCAGCAGGCCCACCTTGTCGGCGCCGTAGCGCTTGACGAGGTCGGCGTACTTCTGGTTCGACAGGGCCTTGATGGGCGTCGTGTAGAAGCACTTGCGGCCCTGACGCAGGGCCAGGTGCACGGCGAACTCGCCGACGATGGTCTTGCCCGAGCCGGTCGGGGCGGCGACCAGCACGCCCTTGCCGGCCTCCAGTGCCTTGCAGGCGTCGACCTGGTAGGAGTCCAGGTCGAATTCGTACATCTCCCGGAAGGGGGCCAGCGCGGAGGCCTCTTCGGCGGCGCGGATCCGGGCAGCGGCGTACCGCTCGGCGGGTGAGAGTTCTTCGGTCATCTTGCTCTCGAGCCTACCCGCCGCCTCTGACAACAGTCGCGATCTTTATCTACACCAGCAGCCGCAGGGCCCCCGGTACGCACGCGGCGGTCACGGGCAGCGGCCCCAGCGGCTCGCCGTCCGCGTAGGCGGTGATCCCGGCGGCCTCCAGCGTGACCTTCGAGGCCCGGTGGACCGTCACCGCGGGGTGGCTCAGATGGGTCCCCTTGTACACCCGGGGGAAGACCTTGAGCAGGGTGGCGCGGCTGCAGTCGCCCACGACGACGACGTCGAAGAGCCCGTCGTCGGGGACGGCTCCGGCGCAGATCCGCATGCCGCCGCCGTACGAGGACCCGTTTCCCACGGCCACCAGGGTGGCCTCGGTCTCGATCACCGGGCCGTCGTCGAGGGTGATCCGGTACGGGAAGGGCCGGAACGAGGCCAGCTCCGCGAGCATCGCCAGGTCGTACTTGAACCGGCCGGCCGGCAGCCGCATCCGGTTGCCGCGGTCGTTGACCCGCGAATCGAATCCGGAGCACAGCACGGTCCCGTACCAGGCCCCGCCGCCGGCCCCGCCGTCCGCGGCCCCCGGCGCGGTCACCCGCCCGAGGTCGATCTCGCGGAACCGGCCCTCCTTGAGCGCCTCGGCGGCCAGCCGGCCGGCCCGCGCGGGCTCCCGTACGGGCAGTCCCACGGCCCGCGCGAAGTCGTTGCCGGTGCCCACGGCGACCACCCCGAGCGGTACGAGCGTCCCCGCCAGCGCCTGCAGGGCCAGGGAGACCATACCGTCGCCGCCGACGGCGATCACCGCCCCGGTGCCCTCGCGGACGGCGGTGCGCAGCCGGGCCAGCGCGTCCCCGGCATCGGCGCCGAGGACCGTCCGTACGGAGAATCCGGCGGCCCGGAGCGCGGAAGCGGCCGGCTGCGCGGCGTGCGCGCCCCGGCCGCGTCCCGCGGTGGGATTGACGAACAGGGTGATCTCAGCGCTCACCCACCGGAATGTACCTGTCAGGTGGCGTCGTCGTAACCGTTGATCTGCCGGCGTCCGCCGTCGGCCTGCTCGGGCAGCGCGGCCGGGGCCTGGACGGGCTCCATCTCGCCGATCGGAGCGGGCGTGAGGTCCAGCTCGGAGGCCTCGTCGTCGTCGAGCAGTGCGTCGGGGTTGCCGCGGCTCCGCCTGCGGTCGTTGACCAGGCAGATCCCGAGGGCGATGAAGTAGAGGGCGACGATCGGCGCGGCCAGCGACAGCATGGTCAGCGGGTCACCGGTGGGCGTGGCGAACGCGGCGAAGATCGTGATGCCCAGCACCATGGCCCGCCACCAGCTCGCCAGCCGCTTCGCGGTGAGGATCCCGGTGAAGTTCAGCAGGATCAGCAGCAGCGGCAGCTCGAAGGCGAGACCGAAGACCACGACCATGCGGGTCACCAGGTCGAGGTAGTCGTCGACCGGCAGCAGGTTGCGCGCGTTCTCGGGGGTGAACTCGAGGAGGATCGTCGCGGTCTGCGGCAGCAGGTTGTACGCGAGCACCGCACCGGCGCCGAACAGAGGGGCGCCGACGGCGACGAAGCCCATCGCGTAGCGCTTCTCGTGGTTGTGCAGGCCCGGGGCGACGAAGGCCCAGAGCTGGTAGAGCCACACCGGCGCGGAGAGCACCACACCGGCGGTCAGCGAGACCTTGAGGGCGATCGAGAACGGGGCGATGAGGCCGTTCACGGTCATGTCGGCGCAGGGCCGGCCGTTGCGCTGCGAGACCACCCCGTCGGTGCAGCCGACGGAGTCCAGCATCGGCTTCAGCATGAAGTCGATGAGGTTCTTGTAGTAGAAAGCCGCCACGATGGTGATCACGAGGATCGCCAGGACCGACTTCAGCAGACGGTTTCTCAGCTCACGCAGGTGCTCGACAAGAGGCATGCGCCCTTCGGCGTCCTTGGCCTGCTTGCTTTGCTTCTCCTGCTTGCGGGCAGACTTGAGCAACCCACGTCCCTTGTCTCGTTGCAGATGACCGGCGTGATCGGGGCCGCGGACCGGCGGCCGGGCGATCAGCCCTGGGTGGAGTGGTTCGGCTCGCTGACGGGACGGGCGCTGGTCACGTCACCGGGAGCGGCCTTGATGGTGCGCGGGGCCGCGGTCTGCTGCGGGGCCTGGTCGGCGACCGTGGCGGCGCCGGCGTTGTCGTCCGCCGCGCTCTCCGCCTTCATCGCCTTGGCCTCGCTCTTGAGGATGCGCGCCGACTTGCCGAGGGAGCGCGCCATGTCGGGGAGCTTCTTGGCACCGAACAGCAGGAAGATCACGGCGATGATCAGGAGGATCTCAAGAGGCTTCAGATTGCCGATCATGTCTGACTTCCTTCTCGCCGAAACGGCTGGTTGTAGTGGCGGGCGGCTCGGGCCAGGGACGCGAACCGCTCAGGAAAGGATCGTAACCCCCGGGGGTTAACGCCCGGCAATCCCCCGGGGTACCACGCCTTGCGCGCGGCTGCGACCGACGGTACGGGCAGCGGCCCGCACTTTCCAGAGACGTGCGGGCCACGGGCCCGTCGCCCGCGCGCCGGGCTCCCCCGCGCGCCCGCAGGTCACGGCCGGGCGGCCCCGCCCGCACGCGCCAGGTCCGACGCGGCGCGCTCCAGGTCCACCGAGGCGTCCGTGATCCGCCGGCCGGCCAGCTCGACCTGGCCCGCGAGCCGCCGCACCTCCACGGCGACCCGTACGGCAAGGACGGCGAGGACGGCGAGCCCGAGGAAACCCAGGGCGATCGCGAGCATGGGCCACAGCATGGGTCGAGCCTAGGCCACCGGGTCCCTCAGATGCTGCGCAGGGTGCTCACGCCGCCGCCGGTCAGCAGTTCCACGATGCGCTCACCGGCCGGTTTGCGGACGGCGGCCCCGCACTCGGGGCAGGTGAAGGAGTAGAAGGTGGTCCGCCGGCTCCCGCCGATCACCAGCCGCAGCGCCGCGGCGTCGAGCTCGAACCGGGCCCGGCAGTCGGAACAGGCCGCCTTGAAGGAGACCGGTCCGACCGTGGACGACCGTCCCGGCGGCCCCGCGGCGGCATGCACACCCCGTGACCCAGACATTGGCGACATCGCCCGGCGCTCCCCTCAGCCCATTCATTTCGGACGGCACGGCTCCCGCACGGCACGGCACGTACCGCGCGGCCCCGCCGCTTCCCCTGGTCCAGCCGGTTCAGCCCGGTCCGCCGTACCCGTTCAGCCCGTTTCGCCGTACCCGGCGAGCGCCTCCCGGGCCGCCTGCCGCGCACTGTCGGCCAGCTCCAGGGGGGCGACGATCCGTCCCTCGCGGCCCAGCCGCAGCGCGAGGCGGCGCAGCGAGGCCGGGTCGGGGCTGCGCAGCGTGATCCGCAGGCCGCCGTCGGACAGTTCCTCGGCGCTGTCGTGCGGGTAGTACTCGGCGACCCAGCGGCCGCCCGGCCCCACCTCGACCACGACCTCCGGGTCCTCGGCGGCCGGCTGGACGAGCCCCTCGGACAGGTCCCGCGGTTCGATGGCGGGCGGCTCGGCCCGCTCGTCGAGCAGCCGGATCTCGGCCACCCGGTCCAGCCGGAAGGTGCGCCGGGCCTCGGAGAGGTGG
This sequence comes from Streptomyces sp. NPDC059456, assembly GCF_042750055.1. NCBI lineage: Bacteria > Bacillati > Actinomycetota > Actinomycetes > Kitasatosporales > Streptomycetaceae > Streptomyces > Streptomyces sp. NPDC059456. The sequence goes on along the minus strand of NZ_JBHYVA010000239.1, from coordinate 1,915 downwards.
CACCAGCCCTCCATGTACGTGTGGCCGACCGCGAACAGCCGGATCGGGTCGACCTTGCGCTCGGTCAGCTCGTCGCGTGCCGGCGAGTAGTAGCGCAGCCACAGCCGGCGGCGCTCCGCGATGGCCCGGTCGACGTCCGCGAAGACCCCGCCCTCGGCCTCGAAGGTCACCGACAGCCGGGAGCTGGCCCCGGCGGCCTCGCCCGCGGCCGCCTCCAGCTTCGCGGTGGCCCGCAGCAGCGCGTCCCGGTCGCTCTCGCGCAGCCCGGGCAGGGTGGCCACGGCGCGGGCGGCGACCAGCAGCGCGGTCGCCTCGTCGGCGGCGAGGCGCAGCGGCTCGGCGGTGGACTCCCCCGACGCGTCGGGGTTGCGCCACCAGATGCGCTCCCCGTCGGTGTCGATGTCGAGCAGGTCCCCGCCGCGGAAGCTGGTCCCGCACATGGGCAGCACGTCGAGGTCGGAGATCAGCTCGTCCTCGGTGATCCCGAAGGCGCGGGCGACGTCGGCGACGTGCGCCCCGGGGCGCTCGCGCAGGTAGGTCACCAGGGACAGCATCCGGCGGGTCTGGTCGATGGCGTTGGCAGCCATGCTGGTACGTCTCCCCCTCAGGGCACGTCTTGCGAACGGTGCGGTTGTGCGGTGGTTGCGGATCGTGCGGCGGCCGCCGCGGGCCCGGCCCGTCGGGGTCCGGCCCCTCGGGCCCGGCCCGGTCGGTCTCAGCCCTTGGCCACGGCGCGCAGCCGGTCCACGACGTCCGCCCGCAGGTCGGCGGGTTCCACGACGACCACGTCCGGCCCGAACTCGACCAGCCAGGCGTCCAGCCCGTGCCCGTACGGGATCTCCAGCTCGTCCCAGCCCTCCCCGCCCTCGCGCACGGCGGTGGCCTTGGCCCGCAGCGGGTACCCGGCACCGCTGCGCAGCCGGATCAGCGCGGAGCGGTCCGCGCTCTCCCCGGCCCAGCTCGCCACCGTCTCCCGCACGGTGACCACGTCCGGGACCTCGGCGGTGTACCGGCCGGCCCGGGAGCGGACCTTGCCGGTGATCCGGGAGAGGCGGAACACCCGCTCCGCCCCGCGGTCGCGGTCGTAGCCGGCCAGGTACCAGTGGCCGCGCCAGCACTCCAGCGCCCACGGCTCCACCTGGCGGGCCTCGGGACGGGCTGCGGTGGACTTGCGGTAGTCGAAGACCACCGGCCGGCGGTCACGGCAGGCCAGCATCAGCGGTTCGAAGGCCGCCTCGTGGACGGGGATGCGGGGCTCGATGGCGCTGTGCTGGCCCTCGTACGGGTCCCCCGCCTCCGGCATCCCGCCGGCGCGCAGCTTCTGCAGGGCGCCGCTGGCGGCTCCCGCGAGGCGGGCCTGCTGCCAGACCTTGGCCGCGAGCCCCAGGGCGGCGGCCTCCTCGGCGTCGAGGGAGACGGGCGGCAGCCGGTTGCTGTCGCGGCGGGCGAGGTAGCCGGTCTCGCCCTCCAGGTTCTCCACCGTCTCGATGACCAGGCCGAGTTCGCGCAGATCGTCCTTGTCCCGCTCGAACATCCGGTTGAACGACTCGTCGTTGCCGGCTTCCATGTACGCCTCGATGGAGCCGCGCAGCTCGCGCTTGCTCAGCGGCCGACGGGTCCCCAGCAGACACAGCGCCAGATTCATCAGCCGCTCGGCCTTGGCAATCGCCATCGACGCCCTTCCGCCCTTCTCCGCTTACACGTTGTACGCCCCGCACGACACACGACACGTCCGGACACGACACGTCCGGGCGCACGAGGCACACGTCCGTGACCGTTGACCGTACCGCCCCGGCGCGCCCCGGCAAAAGCGAGGGCCCCCCCCCGGCCGCGGGGGGGCGGCGGGCGGTGACCCAAAAAGGGGTGTGTGCCCCCCCAACGGGCGCACAGAAATAAAAATAGAACCCCCCCGGGT
>NZ_JBHYVA010000238.1:4153-11071 GCF_042750055.1 Streptomyces sp. NPDC059456 | reverse complement strand
TGTTTGCTGTGTGGTGGTTTGTGTTTGGTCTTTTTGTGTGCTGGTGGGGGTGGGGGGGGTGGGGGCCCCCGCGCTCCCCCCCCCCCCCCACCCCCCCGGGAGGCGGGTCGGGGTCCGGAAGGTCAGGCGGCCTTCTGGACCGTCCACACCTGGGTCGCGCGGCCGTCCGCGCGCTGGAGGTCGAGCAGCCAGTCGCCGTAGTACGGGCGGTTGCTCACCGTCAGGGCGTAGCCGCCGCTCGCGTCCGTGACGCTCATTCCGCCGCCGCGGGCCGAGAGCTTCCACTGCTGCGCGGAGTTGTTGCCGCACGCCTGCTGGGCGATCCACATGCCGGGGGCGGGGGCGCCGCCCGTCTGCAGGCACTTGCCGGAGACGGCGGACTTGATGCGCACGAGGCCGCTGCCCGCGTCCTCGAAGAGCCACTGCTGCTGGGCGTAGCCGTTGGCGCGGCCACCGACGAGCACGGTGCCGTCGGCGCTGCGGCCGCCCCACACCTCGGCCGCCATGCCGGTGCTGCCGTTGCCGAGGGTGTAGCGGGCGCCGGGCGTGGTGGTGCTGCCCGCACCGGTCGTACGGAAGGTGGCGGTCGGGCCGGCCCCGCTGTCACGGCCGGAGGCGTCGCGGACCGAGACGGCGACCTTGTACTGCGTGCCGGGCTGGAGGTTGTAGATGCGCAGGGCCTGCGACTGCACCCAGGTGAGGTGCTTGCCGTTCAGCAGGACCTGGTACCAGGCGGCGCCGTCGACCTTCGGCCAGCTCACCACGACCGAGTTCGACTGGATCTGGGCCGTCGTCACCTTGGGGCCGCCCGTGGGCTTCTTGGTCGGCGTCGGGGTGGGCTTCGGCGTGGGCTTGGGGTTCGGGTCGGGGTTCGTGCCGCCGCCCCCGCCCCCGCCGTTGGCCTTCATCAGGAACTGGTTGTTGGCGATGTTCCAGTGCGTGGCGAGGTAGCTGCCCGCCTTGGGATTGGTGTGGAAGTAGTCGTCGTGGTTGCAGTCCAGGATGTTCTCGGCGGCCTGGTTGGAGCACATGATGCGCATCTGCGGGTAGTACGGGGTGTCCGAGTAGCACATGACGTCGTACTCGTCCGTGCAGTGGGCGCCGCGGCTGGTGTTGGGGGCGCTGTTGTTGACCGCGCCGAGGTTGTGGCCGAGTTCGTGCGCCGCGGTGTGGCCGCCCCAGCAGCCGGAGTCCGTACGGCCGTAGGAGGGGCCGAAGTTGCTCTGGTTGTCCTGGCCGGGGCGCTCGTCGCCCGCGAAGGTGCCGATGCCGCAGTAGACCTGGGTGTCCGCGAAGATCATGTACTTGCGGTCGCGCCGGTTGAGGCCCTTTTCGGCGAGCGCGTTGTTGGTCGCGCTGAACTCGGAGAGCGCGGAGGCCGGGAGCTCGATGTTCAGCACGGTCGGCGTGCAGTCGGCGGCCGTGACGAAGCGGATGTGGCGGATGCCGCCGGTCTCCTGGGCGCTCGTCGAGTAGATGAGGTCGGCGTCGGCCGCCCACTTGCGGAACGAGGCGAAGTACTCGGAGTAGCGGTCGCGGTCGGAGCCGTGGACGTACACGACCTGGATGCGGTTGCCGCTGCTGCCGTCGCCGTCGCACTGGACGGTCTGCCCGGCGGGGCCGGCCGCGACGGCCTGGCCGCTGCCGGACGCGGCGGGCTTGGGCGCCGCGGAGGGCGCGGCCTTGGCGGACTGGGCGTCGGCGGCGGGCGCGTCCTGAGGACGCCCGCTGCCTTCCGCCGCGGCGGCCGCGTCGCCGGACTCGGGCTTCGCCGGGTCGGCGGCCGCGGCCTTCGTCTTCACGACGGGCGCGACATCGGCCTTGATGTCCACGTCCTTGGGCGGGGCGTCGGGGCCGTGGGTGCAGAGCCCGGCCTCCGTGCGGTAGACGCCGACACAGCGGTCGCCCTTCGGTGCGGCCTTGAGACCGTCGAAGACCATGCCCTTGGCGGTCTCGTTGGCGGGCTCGCCCACGATGGGCGCCGGCTCCGCGTCGTGGGCCGGTGCGGCGGCGGACTGTACGAGGGTGTCCGCGGCCGCATCGGCCTGTGCGGGCGTCCCTGCCTGGGCGTCGTCACCGAGCCCCGAGTAGGCGATGCCGCCCGCTATCACCGCCGCCGTGGCCATGGCGGCGGTGAGGAGTATCAACCGGCGCGGCTTGCGCCGGTGTTCGCGCTGCTTCCTGCGATGTCTAGTCATGCGCACCTCAAATCCTTGGTCGGAGGAGTGGGTGCGCCGCAGCCTGCCAGACGGGCGCGGTGGAGAATTCGGACAAACGGGAATGGGGTCCGAGATATCAGACTGTTACCTGCTGGCTGGATTTGATGAACAGTCAATTACCTTCTGTTGCAAGGGGGTTACGCGCGTAGGCCGCTAATGGTCCAGGCCTTTTCGAGGATCTCGTTATCAAATCGAGATATGACCCGAACCCTTGTTGACGGTAATTCAGTCAGGGATTCATCTAATTGCTACCTGCCGAATTCCCCTCGTCACGAGCGGTGAGGAATCCTCCCCTCCGCCCCAGCAGGATGCCTGCCAAGGTCAGCAGCAGTCCGCAGATCTGTCGGAATGTGAGCGTCTCTCCGGCGATCGCCGTGCCCAACAGGACGCCCGTGACCGGGTTCAGCAGTCCCAGCAATCCCACCGTCGCGGCCGGCAGCCGCCGCAGGCCCGCGAACCAGGCGGCGAAGGCCAGCGCCGTCGCGACGACCGTGACGTAGCCGAACGCCAGCAGCGCCGGAACGTCGAGGTCCGGCGGTGATCCCTCGATGCCGGCGGCGAACGGCAGCAGCATGAGGCCGCCGCCCAGCAGCTGCCACGCGGTCGAGGCGAGCACGTCGGCCTCCGCGCTCCACCGCTTGGCGAGGATGTAGCCGAGCGAGGACATCGCCATGGCGGCCACGGAGGCCGCCACGCCCAGGGCGTCCACCGGGACGGCCCCGGTGAACAGCATCAGCGAGACCCCGGCCACGCCGAGCCCGGCACCGGCCAGCTGGGGCGGCCCCGGCCGCTCGGCGATCAGGGCCCACGCGAACAGCATCATCACCAGTGGAGCGGTCGCCATCACGGTCGAGGCCGTACTCGTCGGCAGTCGCTGCGCGGCGACGTAGACCAGTGCGAAGAAGCCGCCCATGTTGAGGAAGCCGAGCAGCAGGGACTTCCCCCACCAGGAGCCGCGGGGCCGCCGGCGGCGGACGGCCAGGAGCAGCAGCCCGGCGGGCAGGGCCCGGAAGGCCGCTCCGTACAAGGGGTGGCCGGCGGGCAGGAACTCCCGGGTGACGTAGTAGTTCGTGCCCCACGCGATCGGCGCGACCGCCGTCACCAGCGACCACCGAAAATTGTCTTCCATGGAAGACATAATACCTTCCATGGAAGCTATACTGCTCGGGTGAGGCAAGAACCCGATGAGACGCATGCACAGGCCCCCGCGGCAACGCGCGCCGACCACGTCGCCCGCATCCAGGCCGAGTGGGCCCGCGAGCGCCCGGACGTCGACGTCGCCCCGCAGGGCGTGATCGGCCGGCTGCACCGGCTCGGTCTGCTCCTGACGGACCGCCTGACCCTCGTCTACCGCCGCTACGGCCTGAGCGAGGGGGAGTTCGACGTACTGGCGGCCCTGCGCCGCGCGGGTGCACCGTACGAGCGGGCCCCCGGCGAGCTCGCGGTGCACACGATGGTGACGACGGGCGCGATGACCAAGCGGATCGACCGGCTGGAGCGGGACGGTCTCGTCGCGCGCCGCCGTTCGGCCGCCGACGGCCGAGGACGCGTCGTCGGCCTCACCCCGGCCGGGCGCGAGCTGATCGACCGGGCGTTCACCGAGCACATGGACAACGAGCGGAGCCTGCTCGAAGGCCTGACCCCGCAGCAGGCGGCGCAGCTGGAGACGCTGCTCACCGCCTGGCTGGCCCGGGTCGAGCCGCCACCCGGGTCCTGACCGGCCGACTCCCCGCCGACGGCCGGCTCCGCGCCGACGGCCTCCCCGCTACCGGCGGCCGCCGAGCTTGACCCACTTCGCCGTGCTCGGCACTCCCTTGGCGTCGAGCAGGAACAGCATGTAGTACCCGGGCGGGGCGTCGGCCGCGCCCGGCGGTGTCCGCAGCCCGATCGCGGACCCCCGTACGCCCGTGATCGGGAGCTCCAGATGGCGCTGACTGGTGTTCACCGCGTGGGTGACCGTCGTCGGAGCCAGGAGCACGGCGCGGGTGACCGCGGCCGCGGTGGAGCTGCGTACCTCGAACGCCGCCCCGTAGCCCAGCTCGCCCCCGGGCGCCCGGTCCAGGGCCGGCCGGCGGCCCTGGTGCAGGTACGCGGGCTCGTAGAGCTCGATGCTGCCGTCCATCTCGTCCCCGATGTCGGGGTCGTTGGCGATCTGCTGGAGTTCGTCTCCGGTCACCATCATCCGGCCGTCCGGCAGCACCAGGGCATTGGAGTGGTAACCGCGGGGCAGCCGTTGGGACGGCCCCAGCCTCCAGTGGCCCCGCGCATCGCGCAGTTCGATCTGCCGGTACGAGAGGTCGGCCTGCGGGTTGAACGGGCCGTGCCCGTAATCCCGGGTGTCCAGGGCGCCGTTGACGGTCAGCAGCGTGCCGTCCGGGAGGATCAGCGTGTCGTCCTGGGTCCGCCCGAAGGCCCGCGGCTGCTCCGTGGTCCACCGGCCGCCGGAGAGCCGGTAGGTGTTCGGGTCGTGGGGATCGCCGCCGAGCACCAGGACCGAGTCGGGTCCGCGGAACCCGGCCGGCAGCGGTACCGCCGAGCCGTATCCGCGGAAGTCGGCGGGCCGCCGGGGCAGATCGGTCCGCGTCTCCTTGACCGGGTCGAAGAGCCACTGCTGATCGGCGTCCCGGCCCAGGCCGTAGATCATGCCGTCGCGCAGCGAGAACAGGTGCGGATAGTCGTTGCGGAACGGGGCGTCCGCGCGCAGCCGCTCGGCGGCCAGGCCGACCGGGATGTCGTACGACCGCCAGGGCACGGGATGGCGCAGCGCGGGGAAGCGCTCGACGACCGGGGTGGGCGTGCCCGTGCCCCGTTCGGACTGGCCGGACATGATGATCTGGCGCCCGTCCGCGCCCGTCACGACCGAGGGGTACCAGCGGCCGACGGCCATGTCCTGGTTGCGGAACCAGGTCTCGGTCCACGGGTCGAACACGAAGGACAGCTTCGCGCCGCTGCCGCCCTTGCCGCCCGTGTTGCCGCCGAAGACCCCCACCATGCCGTTGGGCAGGAAGGCGTGCCCCGCGCAGAAGAACGGCGCCGGGCGGGGGATGTGCGTACCGTCGGGCATCAGTACGGTCGGCGGCTCCACCTTCTTGAACGCCCGGGCCCCGGTGCCGCGGGAGGGGTCCCACAGGAAGGCGCGGCCCGCGTTCGTCCGGCCGATCCGGTCGGTGGGGCCGGTCTCCTTGGTGGGATTGACCTCCACGCGCTCGAAGGAGAACAGCAGCACCTTGCCGGTGGGCAGCAGCGCGGTGTGGACGCCGAAGTCGGGGGAGGGGAAGAACTCCGTGAACCGTCCGGACCGCGCCGCGGAGAACGCGGCGTTGGCCTGTCGCTGCGAGGCGGTGAGGGCCGCCAGGCTCGCGGTGCGCTTCGACTGGGGGTACTCCTTGGGGCCCTTGACCGCGTCGCGCCGCTGTGCGTGCGCCCGGGCGTGCTCCGCGCCGATCACGGCGGCCTCGTCGGGGTCGGCCTCGATCCGCTCGGCCCCTTCGGGGTCGGCCCCGGCCCGGGCGGCGGCGTCGTCGGGCCGGTGGTGGCCGGGCGGGTTGGTGTGCCCGGCGGCCGTGGCGGAGGCGGGTGGGGCGGGTGCGGTGAGGGAGGCGAGGGCGGCGGCCGCGGCCACGCAGGCGGACAGCACGGCGGACCGCCGTGCGAGCGGACCGGGCATGGGCTCTCCTCCGTCAGCGGGCTGCCCATGATATGAGAAATGCCGTTATTGAGGTGAAATGACGCGGGTGGCGCGGGTGAAGGTGGGGCGGTGTGGGCCGTTCGGCCCCCGCCTCCGACGTGCCGAATCGTTTCTTCGGTGAATGCGGTCGTCCGACCGGGTGAGGCGACGCACCCGGTGACCCCCGGCGACTGCCCCCGCTGGCTATCCATGGCGGTGTGATCACATCACTGCGCACCGCTCGCACCGCACTGACCGCCGCCGCCGTGACCGGATGCCTCGTCACGCTCTCGCCCGCGGCCGGAGCCACCGACACCTCCTCCGCCGCCACCGCGCCCCCCGGCCGGATCGCCGTCGACGTCGCCTCGGTCAACGGCTCGGGCTGCCGCCCCGGCACCGCCGCCGTCGCCGTGGCCCCCGACAACTCGGCCTTCACCGTCACCTACAGCGAGTACCTGGCCTCGGCCGGCGGGGGAGCCGCCGCCACCGAGGGCCGCAAGAACTGCCTGCTCTCCCTCCTCGTACACGTCCCGCAGGGCTACACCTACGCGGTGTCCCACGTCGACTACCGGGGCTACGGCAAGCTGGAGCCCGGCGCGACCGGCACCCAGAAGGCCAGCTACTACTTCCAGGGCATGAGCCAGACCGCCAACCGCACCCACCAGTTTCACGGGGCGCTCGACGACAACTGGCAGGTGACCGACACCACCGGCATCGAGGCCCTCGTCTTCGCCCCCTGCGGCGAACAGCGCAACTTCAACATCAACACCGAGCTGCGCGCGGAGGTCGGGACCTCCGACGCCTCCAAGACCAGCTACATGGCCGTCGACTCCACGGACGGCAGCATCAGCTCCGTCTACCACTTCTCCTGGAAGCAGTGCCCGGTCCGCCGCTGAACCGGCCGCCGGTACCGGAACGTCCCGAGCGGCGGGGGGGGGGCGGCGCCCCCCCCCCCCCCCCGCGCCCGCGCCCCCCCCCCCCCCCCCCCCCCCCCCCCCCCCCCCCCCCCCCCCCCCCCCCCCCCGCCCCCCC
>NZ_JBHYVA010000238.1:0-4146 GCF_042750055.1 Streptomyces sp. NPDC059456 | reverse complement strand
GTGAACCGGCCCGCGGTCCGGCAAGGTCCGGCGCGGCGGCGGCGGCCCGCCCCGCCGCTCGCGGCCGTCCGGACGCCCGCCGCCGCCCCTTCCGTCACGCGGCCTTCCGTCACGCGGCCTTCCGTCACGCGGCCTCCGCCGCCCCGGCCCGGTAGCGGCCCGGGGTGGTCCCGAACTCCCGGCTGAAGGCGTGGGAGAACGCGTACGGCGTGCCGTACCCGACCCGGCGCGCGATCGCGGCCAGCGGGTCCCGGGTGTCCCGCAGCAGGGTGGCGCCGTACGTCAGCCGCCACCACGTCAGGTACGCCATCGGCGGGCGGCCGACCAGCGCGGTGAACCGGCGCGCCAGCGTGGGCCGGGAGACGCCCGCCTCGGCCGCCAGCCGGTCGTTGGTCCAGGGCGCGGCCGGATCCGAGTGCAGGGCCCGCAGGGCTGCGGCCGCGACGGGATCGCCCAGCACCGCCGACCAGGCTCCGCCCGAATCCTCGGCCATCCAGGAACGGATCATGTAGACGAGCAGGAGGTCGAGCAGGCTGGGCACCGCCATGCACGCGCCCGGCCGCTGCTCACCGCCGAGCTCGCCGCCCAGCAGGGTGATGGCCGCCCGCAGTTCGGGGTGCGCGCCGACCCGGTTCGGCAGGTGGACCACCTCCGGCAGCTCCAGCATCAGCGGGTGGACGCGGCTGCTGTCGAGCCGGTACTTCCCGCACAGCATCTCCACCCCGCCGGAACCGGCCGGAGCGCTCCTCGGCACCGCTCCGACGGGCAGGAGCTCGAACGGCACCGCCCGTGCCACGGTCGCCGCGTCGGCCGGGGAGTCGGCGATCACGTGCCCCGCACCGTGCGGCAGCAGCACCGCGTCGCCGGCGCCGAGGGAGACGGGCGCGCCGCCCCCGTCGGGCAGCAGCCAGCAGCCGCCCTCCAGCACCACGTGGAAGCCCGCGCCCTCGTACGGGGCGAAACGCGCGCACCAACTCCCGTTCAGGGTCATCCGGTTGGAGGAAGGCCGGCCGATCCGTACGGCCGCGATCGCATCGCTCACCACATCCATGGGACCAGGGTACCCATGGCATCAGAAGTGAGACGATCGCGTATTCGCCTGAGCCGTACGGGCATTGAGGTGCTCACCGGGCGTTTCCTAGACTGGGGGCATGAAGACCGAGAGCAGGAAGAGCATCGTGCTGGGTGACGTCGAGGTCACCCGGGTCATCGAGTGGCAGGGGCCGTTGGGGCCCACGTCCGGCCTCGTGCCGGGCGTCGGCGCGCAGGTGTGGAGGGAGAACGAGGACTGGCTGGCGCCGGAACACTGGGAGCCCGCCGAGGACCGTGCCGTCCTGGCGCTCCAGACCTGGGTCCTGCGCAGCGCCGGCAAGACCGTCCTGATCGACACAGGCGTGGGCAACGGCCGCGAGCGGCCCGGTTCGCCGCTCTTCCACCGGCGGCAGGGCGATTTCCTCGGGGAGCTGGCGCGCGCCGGGGTCCGCCCGCAGGACGTGGACGTCGTCGTCAACACCCACATCCACGGCGACCACGTCGGGTGGAACACCGTGGCGGCGGACGGCGGTTGGGTGCCCGCCTTCCCCAACGCCCAGTACCTCGTCCCGGCCGCCGACGACCACCACTTCGGGCCCGCGAACCAGTACGGCGGCGCCGTCCGGGAGGACGACCGGCTGATCTACGAGGACAGCATCGCGCCCGTCCACCGCGCCGGGCAGGTCCTGCTCTGGGACGGCACCCACCGCATCGACGAGCACCTCACCCTCGAAGCCGCGCCCGGGCACACCCCCGGCTCCTCCGTGGTGCGGCTCGCCTCCGGGACCGACCGGGCCGTCTTCGTCGGCGACCTGCTGCACAGCCCCGTGCAGGTCCTGGAGCCCGCCTGCAACAGCTGCTTCTGCATGGACGCCGCGCAGGCCGCCGCCAGCCGCCGCCGCATCCTCGAACGCGCCGCCGATGAGGCGGAGCTGCTCGTACCCGCCCACTTCGGCGGTACGGGCGCCGTGGAAGTCCGCCGCCGGGGAGCGGAGTTCACCCTCGGGGCGTGGGCGGCCTACGAAGAGGTCGGGTGAGGGGAACCGGGGGAGCGCGGATCCGGCGGTGACGCCGCCCGGCGGGGCCGGACCGCCGCCACCCGCAGGATCCGCAGGGCGAGCTGCACCTCCAGCGCCGCCGCCGGGGTGTTCCAGTCCTCGCCCAGGATCTGCCGGACCCGGTCCAGGCGCTGCACCACGGTGTTGACGTGCACGTGGAGGACGTCCTTGGTGCGGGCCAGGCTCGCACCGTGGTCGAAGTACGCCTCCAGGGTGCGGACCAGTTCCGTCCCGCGCTGCTCGTCGTACGCGATGACCGGCCCCAGCACCCGGTCGACGTACGCGCCCACGTCCGCCCGGTCCCCGAGGAGCACCCCGAGGAACCCGAGGTCGGGCAGGCCGGCCCCGCCGCCGGTGTGGCCGAGGGCGTGCAGGGCCTCCAGGCAGCGCAGCGCCTCGGCGTACACCGCGGGCAGGCCGTCCGGGCCGGCGGCGGGTCCTGCGGAGCCCGCCGTGACCGGGGTGCCCAGCACCTGTCCCAGCTCGGCGGCGAGCGTCCGGGCGAGCGGGCCCGGACGGTCCGTCGGGGCGATGAGGACGACGCGGCCCTGGTGCACCCCGGCCAGGCCGTCCCGGGCGCGTGCGTGGCGGGCCGCCTCCGCCGCCAGCCGGGACCGCAGGGCGGCATCGCAGTGCAGCACCACCAGGGCGTGCGGGCGGGTGAGGTCCACCCCGAGCTTGCGGGCCCGCAGGGTCCGGCTGCCGGTGTCCCGGACCCGGCCGGGAGCCGCCGGGGCCAGCAGGTCGCCGAGCAGTTCGCCGCGGACCCGGTCCTCGGCGTGGGCGATGGAACGCCGCAGCAGGAGCAGCAGCGCCGTCACGAGACCGGCCCGCTCGAACAGCCGCCGCCCGGTGTCGGGCAGGTCGGCGCGGCCGCCGAGCGTGATGCTCCCCAGCAGCTCCGGCCCGGCCAGGACCGCGCAGACCCAGACGCCGTCCACGGAGACGGCCCGGCCGTCGGAGCGCGAGGCGGCCAGGGCGTGCTCCGGCGGGCGGCCGGGCTCCGGACCCGCCTGCTCCGCGCCCGCCCGCACTGCGCCGTTCTGCTGCACGCCGTCCTGCCGGGTGCCGACGCGGGCGAGTTCGGTGCCGTCCGCGTCGTGCACCACCAGGCTGCCGCCCAGCAGGGCCGCCACCTCCCGGGCGACGTCGGTCACGTCACCGCCGCGCAGCACCAGGCGGGTGAGGCGGTCGTGGGTCTCGGCGGCGAGCCGCATCGCCTCGCTCTGGGCGCGGGCCGTCTCGGTGGCCACCCCGAGTTCCACGAGGGCGGCCCGCGTCTCGTCGAGCAGCCGTGCGCTGTCGATGGCCACGGCGGCGTGATCGGCGAGGGAGGAGAGCAGCGCGACCGCGTCCGGCGCGAAGTCGCGGACCGCCCGGTCGGCGGCGTACAGCACCCCGATCACCCGCGTGCCGACGCGCAGCGGGACGCCGAGGATGCCGCGCAGCCCCTCCTCCCGGACCCCGTTGTCGATGGTGTCCGTATGCCGGAAGCGGTCGTCCGTACGGTAGTCGGCGCTGGCGTACGGGCGGGCGGTCTGGGCGACCAGGCCGCCGAGTCCCTCGCCCATGCCGAGCCGCAGCTGCTGGAAGGCGGCCGACACGGAGCCGTCGGTGACCCGCATGAACGTATCGCCGGCGACCGGGTCGTTGAGGGTCATGTACGAGACGTCGGTGCCCAGCAGCATCCGGGCCCGGTGGACGATGGCCCGCAGCACCGCGTCGAGCTCGCGCAGGGCGGCGAGGTCGCCGGCCGTGTCGAAGAGGGCCGTGAGTTCGGCCTCGCGGCGCCGGTGCTGGTCCAGGGTGCGCCGGATGTCCAGCGCCACCCGGGTGGCCTCCTCCACGAGGGCCTGCTCGGCGGGGCCCGCCCCGGCGGTACGGGCCTGCGCCGCGGGCCGGGGGAAAAGGGGGGGCCGGGGGGCGCCGGGCCCCCGTTTGGGGCGGTGGAGACGGGGGGGGTGGCCCGGGGGGGGGGGGCGGCCCCGGCCGCGGGGGGCCGCGAGGGCGGCCGCCGCCAGGACGGCCCAGTACTGGAGGCCGAGCAGGGTCAGGC
>NZ_JBHYVA010000237.1:0-11108 GCF_042750055.1 Streptomyces sp. NPDC059456 | reverse complement strand
GTCTAAACGCCACGGGGCCCGGCCCCCCCCCCCCGGGGGGGGGCTGGGCCCAACCCCCCGCCCCCCAGGGGTAAGTGTGACTTGGCCGATAACTTGCTCGTCCTGAGGTCGGGTTGGATACCGGCTGCCTCGTGGAGCTGGGCGGGGGGCTGATCGGGTTCGTCATGACCTGCGGGCCCTTATGCGGCGGATGCAGCGTTGAACATTGGCCGCGACCTCGACCAACGCGCTCGGGCCGGGCAGGACCCGGACGGGCGCGTCGGGGTGGTCCTGGACGAGCCACTGCCCAGCGGGCGTGGGTACAGCGGCGTGGAGGTGGCCGTGGCGGACCAGGACTTCCGCCCAGGCGTAGGCCTCGGCATCGTCGGCCACCCGTGGACGGCTGTGGGGTGCGGGTGCGCGGGACAAAGCTGGCTCCATTCGGTGTCTGCGAGGGGCGGTGGCCCGCGTTGAGGGGCGGGCCACCGCGTGGAAATCGAGGCGTAGGGCGTTGACCTGCAACTTTGGAGGATCAGCCGCGTGTGAGGCGTTCCTTGGCTGCGGGCGTGCTCCGCTTCGGGCGGGGGAGGTGGGAGAGGGCTGGATCCCGGTACAGCGCTTCTTGGAGCTCGGAGAACCGCTCATTCCCGATCGGGAGGTTCCTTTCGCGCAGGTAGGGGCCGATGACCCGCCGAGTCATCCGCCCGCCGGCGAGCGCGGCTTCGCGCGCGATGGGGAGCAGCACCTCCAGCGGCACCGGATCAGCCGCTGGTCCGGTGGTCTGGTCCGGGGTCGGTCCCGCTGGCCCCGGTCCGGAGGGCTGGTCCGGTCCACGCTGGTCCTCGGCTTGCGCTGCGGCGCTGCTGCTGCGATCCGCAGTCGGCTCGGGGCCTGCCCCGAGGTCGGTCCGAGGCGGCTCGCCGGGTCCCCGGCTGTCTCCTGGTCCGTGGTCCGCCGCCTGACCGTCGCTCGAGGAGTTGGAAATGCCAGGTCCTACTCCTTGGCCGGAGCCCGGTCCGGCAGACCCACTGGTCCGGTCCGCGGTGTCTGCCCCTCGTGGCCGCTTTTGGTTCGGTCCGGACTGGGGGTCTTGCTGGGTGCAGACGTGTGGCTCCGAGGGTGCCCCACGGTCCGGGTGAAACTTGGTCCGCTGGTCCGCCTCGTTGGTCTGGGGTGAACCGCTGACCTGGTGGCGGGTGATGAGGATGTACAAGTGGACTGCGCCGGCGAGGGCTAGCGGCGCGAGCGTGGACAGCACCGCGACGACCGTGTCTCCCAGGCGCAGTCCGCTGCTGAGCGTGGCCTGCTGGTTCAGCCGGACCGCGTGGAGCGCGTTGGCCCAGATGCTCGCTGCGGTCGCGGTGCCGAAGAGCGTCCACACGTAGAGGCGGGCGCGCAGCGGGGCGGAGGCCAGCACGAGCAGGGCGCGGACGCCGTACGCGATGAACCCGTCGACCACGAGCGGGAAGAGGTACGTCAGAAACCCGCGGACGTGGATGGCGACCGCCATCTGCTGGAGTGCGTCGTATGACAGGGCGCAGCCGGCGGTGCCCAGCGCGACGATCGCCATCCGGTCCCACGCGCTCACCGGTGCGGTCTTCACTGCGGGGTTGGTCACGCGGCCGTCCCGAAGCCGACGACCAGGGACGGTGCCTGGGCCTTGTGGCTGTTGACCACTTCGGCGTTGGTGAAGGCAGCCGCTCGATCCTTGGCCGCCTTCTTCTGCTCTGCGGCGATGGCCTTCCGCTGCTTGTTCATCAGCCTGCGGGTGTAGTCGTACTCGGTTCGCAGCAGCTTGCTCAGCCTCTCGATGCTCCAGCCGAGCTGGAGGGCTTTGCGGACGACGTGGTCGCGCTCGGTCGTGGACAGCGCGACGTCGCGCCCGCGAAAGACGGCCTCGACGCGCCGGTAGTCCAGGCGTTCGGCGACCTTCTTGTGGTAGGGCATACGCTCGGATTCGGTCAGGCCCGCCCGAATCCCCGCACTGCTACCCGTGTCCATGGCGGCGTCGAAGCACTCCTGCCGCACCGGGCAGTGGCCGCAGATCATCCTGGCCTGCTCGATTTCCTCGGTGGCGCTGGCCTCGGGGAAGAAGGTCTTGTCGGCCTCCTCGATATCCATGCCGTAGCAGAGCGCGCGCTCGTACCAGCTGTGGTCGCCGACGCCGCGCAGGCCGACGGCCGGGGTCTCGTGGGTGGTGATGTAGTGCATGGGGTTCTCCGATGTGCCTCACGGCCGGCGCGCGGTCACCACGTCCCCGGCGGCAGCGGCGGGATGGCGTGGAGGGTCCAGGCGGTGAGGCGGGCAGAGGCGCGGGGGCAGAGGCCGCGCCGTGTATTCGGGGTGAGGAGCGGGTCAGGCCCGCAGGTAGCGGCGGTCCGGCCCGTTGAGTTCGACCTGGACGCACATGCCGGCCAGTCGGGACAGGACGCGGTCGCCGATCTTGTCGCGCAGCACTTCCTGCTGAGCAGGCATGCCCGGCGTACGGATCGGAGGCAGGTTCGTGGTCACGATCGTCGGCAGGTGCCGCTCGGCGCGGTAGTTCAGCAGCCGCCCGGTCAACTCTTCGTTCCAGGGCGTGTGCTTGGGCAGCCCGAGATCGTCCAGGAGAAGTACCGGCGCCCGCATGTAGCGGCGCAGCATCCACTCAGGGTCGACGCCCAGCCGAGGCCGCATCTCTGCGTAGAGGTTCGCGGTGAAGACCGCTTCCCAGGCCACGCCGCATCCAGCCGCCGTCAGAGCTCGGATGGCCCCGTACGCCTGTCGGGTCTTTCCGGTTCCCGTCGGCCCCCACAGCAGCAGGGAGGGGCCGTGGCTGATGGCTCGGCGTCCTCGGCCACCGCGGTTGTCGGCGACCGCCGTTTCGGCGACCTTGGCCACCCAGGCCGCGACGACCGGGTGGTCGGCCACGGCGTCCTGGTAGTCGAACGGGATCCGGGCCTGCGCGGCGTCGAGGGCGGGCTGGGCGTCCAGCCCGTCATGCATCTGCGGTCCGTCGAAGTCGATGCCGCGTTCGGTCAGCTTGTCCCGCCACCGGGCGACGAGTCGGTGCTCACCAGCCTGCAGGGGCTCCCTGAGGGCGGTGCGGGTCACAGGCTCACTCCGAAGGTCGTGGGGGCGGGGGTGCTGTTGAAGTAGGGCGCGCTGGCGGGCGAAGCGCTGGCCCATGGCCCCGCGCCGGAGGCGGAGGACGAGCTGTTGACGACCGCGTTCACCAGGCTGGCGAGGGTGGAAGGGTTCAGCCCCTTGGCCCGCAGCTGCCCGAGAGCAGTGCGCACCGCCTGCGGCTCGAAGCCCTCTTCGAGCAGGTCCTTGATCTCCCGGCCCAAATGTCCCAGGACCTTCTGCGGCGGGCGCTGCCCGCATTCGGTGACGTACTCGGCCACCAGCTCCTTGGCGGAGACCGCACCAGGGGGAGCGACCGGCGCAGGCGCCTCGCGCCCCGTAAGGGAAGATCCAGGATCCAAGATCCTAGATCCAGACGCATCCCCCTCCTGGAGCCCTCCGGGAGTGTTCGACGAGGGCTCCCCGAGAAGTGTCTGACCTGCAGCTTTGGAGCTGACTAGGGTCGGCTGCGCGGGTGGCGCGGACGGCTCTGGCTCCGAGGCGAGCAGGGCGTCTCCGGCGATGTCCCGCGGGTAGAGGGCCGCCTCGGATTCGATGGAATCCCGGGGACAGAGGATTCCCGGAGGCCTCCCGGAGTCCTCCACAAGGCCTCGCGGAGTCGGTTCCGGGTTGCGCCACTCGGCCTGCGGGCAGCGGTCCGAATCGCAGCCCCCGCACTTCTGGTTCACCTGATGGTGCGGGCAGCGGGACAGCCGGGAGGTGGAGCGCTTGTCGATGCGCTGGTGCTTCTCCCACGTCACCAGATGCAGGTTCTCTTTGCCGTCGCACCCGGTATAGCGGCATATGAGGCCGACGGCAGCCAGCGCATCGAGGTCCTGCTCGACGCCGGCGATGTCGTGGTCCCCGCGCACCATCCAGACGTATCCGGTGATCAGAGATGCGAGATCCTTGTGGCGCCCCGAGTCGTCAGCGTGGCTGATGAGACCGAGGAAGGTGCGCTCGGCGTGGAGGCTGACCTTGGCGAGGTCCTCCGACTGGAACCACTCCGGCTTGATGGTTCGGATGCGTGCCATCAGGCAGCACCCCCGTCCAGGGAGCCGGTGCGGAGATTGAAGGTCCGCGCGAGGGCCCAGTCGGCGCCGGGGTGGCAGCGGATGATCCAACGAGCCGCGACATGGGCCCGGGTGCGGCTGATCCGCACCGCCTGCCCGTCGGCGCCGGATGCTCTCACGTCGAGGTGAGGCCAGCTCGTGCGGCCGTCCTGCAGCCGGATGTGCAGATCGGCGACCTGCGGCAGCATGCTGGCAAGCCGCTCGGCCAGCGCGCGAGCCCGGGGGCTGGGCATCTCCACGCGGCCCGGATTCTGAAGCCTTTCGCGCAATGCGCTGGTCATGCAACACTCTCCAGTGAAGTGAATCCCGCGCCGGTGTGCCCCGTGAGAAGGGCCGGTGCGGTGGTGATGGATAAATCTCTAGCCCCTGCCAGGGTGGGAGTTCCATTTGGCGTCCGGCGCTTGGGAGTTGCTTCTCCCAGGCGCCGACGTTGTGTCCGGCCTCGATCGGTCCTGCAGTTCCGGTACCCGCCGCATAGCCTCCTTGTCCTCGCCTCCCGGCGGGCAGCTGCCCGCCGAACGACGACGAACATATGCGGATCCCGCGACAAGATCCAGAGTTCACTCAGAAACCTCACACAGGTCGCGTGAGGACATCGGAGCGGCCGGTGGGTGCTGACATGAATACCCGCATCGTGAATGAAGTGGGCGCCGGCTAATTCTGCGAGAAATTCATGATCGTGATTCCCTCGACGCGGCCAGCGCCGCGCGAATGGTCGAACTGGCTGGTCAGGAGGATTTAATCCTGCGTGGCAGGTGTCGTCAATCGATGACAAACCCTAGAGATACGCGCGTAGATTCCGGAGGTTGGTGCGGCTGTGCGCGATGAGTGAGGGCCGCAACTTCCGTATGGAGACCGGGTGGTGGCGCAGCGCCCTATGGCCTGCTCTTCACCCCCTGGTGGCGAAGCTGCCGCCGGGAAGTCGCGGAATGAAAATCCGGCAATTTATTGCCGGTCCGCAGGACCGGAAACTGTTTGCCGGTAGAGATGTCTGTTTCGGCCCCGAACGTATCTGTCTGACCTCTTGAATGTGACGCAGAGCGGACAGCTGCTGGCTGGGTGCGCAGCCTGTGGCAGCGCAATGGATCTTCGGGCCGGGTGAGTCCGCGCTGGGCGCGCCTCATCCGCGGACAGGCGAGCAGGGCCTGGTCACGACGCGGCCGTGTGTGGCGAGAGCCGCTCCTGACGCGTTGCAGGGGCGGAGGGCTCGTTCAGGAACCACCTGTGATGTGGCCGCGCTGGCGTGCGGCTGTGGTGTGATGCGTCGCCGCAAGCTGTGGCGCCATCAGTCCTGCGCGGTCGGCGAGTACAGCGGCTTGGAGCCGGTTCGGCACGCCCAGTTTGCTGAGGATCGATCGGACGTGATCCTTGACCGTGCCCAGGCTCAAGTGGATCCGCGTTCCGATTTCGCCGTTCGAGAGGCCGCAGGCCAGCAAGACCAATACGGCGCGCTCGCGGTCAGTCAGGCGGTCGATGGGCGCCGTCGATGTGTGGCGGAGGTACTCGTGGTGGAAGCTCGTCATCACCGAGTGGCCGACTTCCGGCGACGTGACGGTCCAGCCCTCCGACAGGAAGCGCACCAGCAGAGGAAGGCGCTCGGGGGCCGTGTTCTTGAGGATGTAGCCGGCGGATCCGGAGGCGAGGGCGAACGTGACGTCTTCCTCCTGGGAGGAACTCGACAGGGCGCAGACTCGTGGACGGTCCAACAGCTCCCAACCAGCACAAAGCTCGACAGCCTCAGCAATCGAGCAGTCGATGAGCACGATGTCAGGCGGATCGTCCTGAACCGTCTTCAAGGCATCGGGGACCGCAGTCTGTGTCGTCACCTGAATGTCCTCGGCCGCAGACAGGGCGTGCGTGATGCCGGATCGGATCAGTGGCTCGTTGTCGACCACGGCTACCCGGATCATGGAAACCACCACTTCAGTACAGGCTGGCCCAGGTTCCCATGATATATCGGGCTGCTGTGACTGGCTGGGTGGGTTGAATTTTGCCGATCCAGCGAAGTCCATCCACCTGGATGGGGAAGTCAAGCCTGTCGGCGGATGTTCGCGCGTATCGAGATCCTGGATCCTATTGAAGCCTGGCGATATGCCGGGGGATTCCCGTAGATGGTCGCCGCAGATGGAACCGTCGGAAGGATGAGGAAATGGAATGTAACGACAAGGAAATCCTGTCGAGCGGCCAGACCATGGGGCTTGGCGGTCTGCTGCGCGCATGGCGGACGGCGGCAAGTGTGCGACGGGGAAGGCCGGTGACTCAGCTCGACGTGGCGATGGCCGTCGGGCGGTCCGAGCGCTGGTATCGGGCTCTGGAATGCGGAGCCACTACCCGGAGCCTGGACCGGGTCCAGTGCGAGGCGCTGGCGGAACTTCTCCAGCTCGACCGCGACGAGTCCCACGCCCTGATGCTCTACAACAACCTCGGCATCACTGGTACTTCCGACGCCGGCGACCCGCGGGTCCGGAGCGCGTTGCGTCTGCTGATAGACAAGCAGATGCCCGACCCGACGTACTTGTGTGACAGCAGGTGGAACATCCTGGCCTACAACCAGGCAATGGCCGAATGGTGGCCGTGGGTGATGGAACCTGGTGCCAACCTCATGCGCTGGGCGCTGACCAGTCCCGAGGCTCGCGTCCAGTATCACAACTGGCATCAGCATGTTGGCGCGTACGTTCGCCTGCTGAAGTACGCGATGGCCAGCCCGAGCCCGGACCCTGAACTCCTGGGGCTGATCAGCGACGTGTGCAAGGACCCCGACGTGCTCCGCATATGGGAGACCGTCCACGAGCACTGTCAGAACCGGGACGGTCACGTCTTCAAGATGTCCCTGCCCGCTTTGAACTGGGAAACCGTCGAGGTCGTCAGCCATGTCCTCTACCCTGCGGGCCTTCCCGACTGCCGCTTCGTCGTCATCACGTGGTGGACCGATGAGGACGACGATGAGCGCGATCCGCTCGGCGGCGTCCGTCATGAGTGGGACCAAGCAGCGCCGCCAGCCAAGGCGGGCGAACCCCGGCCAGTCAGCAGGTCGGCGAACGTCGCCAGCTCCCAGCGCCGTGTCTCGCGGGCCCTGGCCGGTCGCCTGTCCGTTCCTACCATCGAGGCAGCTGCCGCCCTTGCCGCCGACGACCGGATCGCCCTGCCCGTCCTGAGTAAGATGATCGATCCGGACGTCCAGCTGACCCTCTCGCCGTCCACCCGCACGGTCATCTGGGCTGTTAAGGAAGGGGACGGTGAGTGGGCCATCTCGGAAGTCGACGCCTACAACGTCGTTGTCCGGATGCCTCACGCCGTGATCGAAGAGGCTGCGCGCGAGGAGGTTCTCCACCTGATGCGCGCCGTGCTGCCCGTAGATCCGGAAAACGCCAAAGCGGAGATCCAGGAGCAGCTTTCGCAGGCGAGGGCACGCATCGACCTTCTTGACGCCATCCACAGTGAACTGGAGAAGCGGCACCTGGACTGAGAAGGCAACGTCCGATAGCCCTGCTGTGGCGGTGGGTGCGGGGCATCTTGCTCGTGAGCGAATCCGAGGAGTTGGACGCTGGGGAAGTCAGCGCCGAGCAGGCGTTAGCTACGTTGTGTTGCTGGCCTTGTCCGGGCCGTTGAGGTTAATGAACACGACGGCCGGTCAGGATGCGCGGATCGGGGTGTCGAGCACGGCCGTGATGGCCTCGACGTTCCCGGTGGCGAACTCGGCCAGCTCCGGCGGCATCAGGTTGAGCTGCCGGATCGCTTCCGCGGTGAACGGTACGCGCACGACCTCATAGCCGCCCCGCTCGGGCTTGTCGAACTCGGTACCCGTACGCGCCTCGATGTCCATCCACTCCAGGCGCGCGGCGAAGATGTGCTGAACACCCAGGCCGCCCTCCAGCGTGTCGGTGATCAGGTGCACGAGCTCCGCCTTGCTCAGCTTGCCTCCGAGTTCCTCGAAAACCTCGCGGTGTAGGGCGTCCTCGATGCTCGCGTCCGCGGTCTCGACGCTGCCGCCGACCGTCACCCAGTACGGGTCCCGGCCGGGCTTGGTCCGCTTGATGAGGACGAGCTCGTTGCCGTCCAAAAGGACGGCCCTGGCGCTTCGCTTGGTGATCGTCATCTCTGGTACCTCTCTAGGTTTCCTTCACCTCCACGTCGTAGACCTTGATGCGGTCGACGGCACGCCCGTCTGTGGCGTCGCGCCCTACTTTCAGGAGGTGGGACCGTAGGGCGAGGTGGAGCAGCCGAGCTGGCCAGCCGAGGGCTGGCGGCTGTGGAGCAGGTGGAGGCGGCGCTGGCGGCTCAACCGATGTAGGGGTAGGTGCCGGCGAGGTAGTCACCGATCTGTTGGCGCATGCTGGCGTGGATGTCGTACTGGTAGAGGTCGGCGGGCTGGATAAAGCGGACGCCGTCAGCCTCGTCATTGATGGTGGGCTCACCGCCGACCGGCCGACCGATGTAGGTGTTCTCGTACTGCTGGCGGATCTCGCCGTCGGAGTAGGCGACGATGTGGCGGGGGTTGGTGTAGACCCCGAGGAAGCCGGTGATCTCGGCTTCGATGCCGGTCTCCTCCAGGCATTCACGCATGGCGCACTGGGCTGCGGTCTCCCCGATGTCCTGGGCTCCGCCGGGCAAGGCCCACTGGCCGGTGTCGCGGCGCCGTTGGAGCAGGATGGCGCCGCTGTCGTCGACGACGAGCAGATTGCTGGCCGGGATTAGGGTGTTCGCCTTTGGCGCGGCGGGGTCGTTGTAGTACTCAGTTCTGCCCATGTGCGGCGGTCCCCCTCTGGTCCGGAATCCAGGACCGTGCGGTGGCCCAGACAGTTTCGAAACCTTCAGCGTAGTTGTCGAACCACCCTGTGCAATCTTCGCTCTTGAGGTGGAGAAGGGATTGGCGCTGGCGGGCTCCCCACGACAGTGAGTCGTGCAGCTGCACTTCGCAGTCGGCTTCGGGGAGTAACGGGCGGCAGTAGGTGAGGGAGGCGCGGGTCGCCGAAGCGCGGGCGCACGCCTGGAAAGGGGGCGGGAGGAACACGTTCGCCGTTCTCCCCTGGCGCAGAGGTTTCCAGCGGCCGCTGTCTCATCGGGCGTCGGTGAGGGGCTCGCGGCCACCGGAGGGAATCGGCTGTGGGCCTCCGCCAGCGCAGATGCTCGGGACGGGTCGCTCGGTGTACCACAGCCGATGCTGCCGCCCTTGCTGTGGGCAATTCCGGAAGCGTGTCTCGATCGTTTCCGTTGCGTCGAGCCTGAACGTATCCGTATCCTCATCTCAACGCGTCGACGGAGACGAGTAGCCACGGATCACGCGAGCAGAGAGAGCCGCCGGCAGCTGTGAAGGCGGACTCGTGCCCCATGGTGAAGACCCTCCCGAGCGCGGGGAGGAAAGGCCCCTGGGCCCAATGCCCCGCCGGTTTGCCCCCGTCATCGGGCTGAATGAGGCCGCCGCTGTCTGGCGGTGGCAAAGGCGTGGTGGCACCGCGAGTACCCTTCTCGCCCACGCTTCCAAGGGATCATGACGACGCCCCTGGAGGGCTGCGATGATCCACACCACTAGCCGCGTACTGGCTTCTGACCTACGCGCACACCTCGACCAGACCGTCACCGTCTCCGGCTGGGTGAACGCACTCCGGCTGCAGCGGAAGATGCAGTTCGTCATCCTGCGGGACCACTCCGGCATGGTCCAGGTGACCCAAAAGCGCGACGGTGGCCCGCTCGAAGCCGCCATCGAATCGCTCACCCCCGAGTCCGCCGTCCGGATCACCGGCCGCGTCGTAGAGGCGGCTCAGGTCAACCTGGGCGGCCTGGAGCTCGTCCCCGAAACGGTCGAGGTGCTGAACCGGGCGGAGACACCCCTGCCGATCGACGAGCACACCGGCCCTGAGCACCGGCTCGACTGGCGGTTCCTGGACGTACGCAAGCGGGCCACGGCGCAGATGGTGTTCACCGCGCAGACGACCCTGGAGCAGGGGCTGCGCGAGTACGCAATGCAGAACGGCTGTACGGAGATGCACACGCCGAAGCTGATGGGCACTGCATCGGAGTCCGGCGCGGAGGTGTTCAAGCTCGGGTACTTCGACCGGTCGGCCTACCTCGCGCAGTCGCCGCAGTTCTACAAGCAGATGGCCGTGGCCGCCGGCATCGACCGGGTCTTCGAGATCGGCCCTGTCTTCCGGGCCGAGCCGTCCTTCACCTCCCGGCACGCGACCGAGTTCACCGGCGTGGACGTCGAGCTGGCGTGGATCGACGACGTTGAAGACGTGATGGCGTTCGAGGAGCGGATGCTCGCCCACGCTATCGCGAAGGTCGCAGAGGTCCACGGTGAGGCGATCCGGGAGGTCTTCGGCGTCGAGGTCGTTGTGCCAGAGGCCCCGTTCCCCAGGATCACGATGGCGGAGGCGCAGGAGATCCTTCGGGCCGGCGGGTGGGACCCGGCGGGGCTCAAGGAGGACCTGGACCCGGAGGGTGAGCGCGCCATCGCTGCCCACATGAAGGAGCTCACGGGTCACGAGTTCGTGTTCATCACGCACTACCCGGCCAGCATCCGGCCCTTCTACCACATGCGTCCGGCGGACCGGCCGGACCTGACGCTCAGCTTCGACCTGCTCTGGAAGGGCCTGGAGATCACCACCGGGGCCCAGCGAGAGCACCGCTCCGACGTACTGCTCAAGCAGGCCGAGGAGAAGAGCATGAACACCGAGCCGATGCAGGACTACATGAACATCTTCCGGTTCGGGTGCCCGCCGCACGGCGGCCTCGGCGCCGGCCTGGGTCGGATCCTGATGGTCATGCTCGGCCTGGACTCGATCCGCGAGGCCGCGTTCCTGTTCCGGGGGCCGAACCGCCTTACCCCCTGAGCCAGGGGTAGACGCACCGTTTGCCCCCCCCCCAAAATGGCGGGGGGGCACACGGGGGTGGGGACATTCCGGGGGGGGGGCGGGCGCGGGGGCCCCCGCGCGAGGGGGCGGGGGGGGCGCC
>NZ_JBHYVA010000236.1:0-11185 GCF_042750055.1 Streptomyces sp. NPDC059456 | reverse complement strand
GTGCGGCTCTACTCGGTGGACGGGCACGGCCGACGTGGCGTGGTGTTCCGCTCGCTGGAGGCCTCGCGGCTGCTGCCGGTGGCCGTCGCCCGCAGCGCTTTCCGGATGCCCTACATGTGGGCCCGGATGGCGATCCGCCGTGACGCGGACACCATCAGCTACACCAGCAGGCGGCGCTGGCCGGGGCCGCGCGGGGCGCGCTGCCGGATCGGGGTGCGGGTCGGCGAGCGGATCGAGGAGCCGACTGCCCTCGAACACTTCCTGACCGCCCGCTGGGGCATGCACAACGCCTTCTTCGGCCGACCGGTGTATCTGCCCAATGCCCACCCGCGCTGGCCGCTGCATCGGGCCGAACTCCTGCATTGTGAGGATGAGTTGGTGGCCGCGGCGGGGCTGCCGTCGCCGACCGGGCCGCCGGTGAGCGTGTTGTACTCCCCGGGCGTGCCGGTTCGCTTCGGCCGCCCTGCCCGCCCGGGCGGCCTGCCCACCTCCTGAGCCCGCTCAGGGCAGCGGTCGGAGGTTCGCCAGAAACGTGGAGCCCCGATCTTCGACGTCTCTGGGCGCCGTGTCGGCCTGCGTCTCACGCGACGTTGTCTCTGGAACGCGAGCCGAACAAGATCAGGTGAGACACAGACAAGGTCTCGTGCGACGGGACAGTAGGCCGGGGCAGCTTCGGCCACAGTCTCTGTCACCGGCAGGCGTCATGGAGTGTGCGTGGCTCGACGCCTCACCCAGGTGCCACGCTGACCGAGCCCGCTGTGCTGGCGGGGCCGCTCGGTGAACTTCCGGCGACGTACATCCTGTGCGTGGTGCCGGGGGCCGAGCCCGACGGCGCCGAGCCCGACGAAGTTGTGGCCGAGCTGCTGACCAGCAAGCGCTGGCGGCTGGCCAAGATGGACACCGGCCATTGGCCGATGTTCTCCCAGCCGCGCGAGCTGGCGCAGATTCTCCTCAATGCCGTGGAGTGAGAGTACCTTCATGCCTGCGGCCTGGTTTTGGACGCGCTAGATGTGTGCTGGTCACAGCCATTCGCTGATGGCCGCTATGAGGACGGTCGCCTCGTAGCGGACCGCTAGCTTGTCGTATCGCGGGGACAGCACCGTGTCTCTTGAGCTGGTTGATCCCGCACTTGACCGCATGGCGCTGGCGGTAGTCGACCCGGTCGACATCGCCGCAGTCCTTCCCGCGCCGGCCCCGCCGGCCCGCCCGGCCGTCCGGCTGCACCCGCGTCTCCCAGTGCACGAAAGCTCGATTGGCGGGCCCCTGTTGTGGCCAGCGCAGGAACCCTGGCGGTACTGCGGCATCGAGCGCGAAGACCCCCATCCTCTGGTGCCTGTGGCCCAGCTGTATGCGCGGGGCATACCGCTGCGCAGAGTCGGCCACGCGGTGTTTGACAGTGCGCGTCAGTCGCGCGGCGATGGCATCGGTATGGGCCCGGCCGTGAGCTGCTTGGCCCGGATCGTGTCCGCCGGGACCTCGAAGACGACGAAGCGCCCGTCTCGTTCGTTCCCCTGCTCGCCGACGCGGGTGAAACCGAAGCCCGCGATGGTGGCCAGGGAGGCGGTGTTGTCAGGGCTGATCCTGGCTCGCACGGTCCTGACTTCGGGTTCGGCGGCGGCTCTGACGAGTAGCGCCGCCAGCATGGCGCGGGCGTAGCCCTGGCGGCGGTATCCGGGCACGACGGTGAACCCGACCTCGACCATGCCCGTCTCGTCCGGCGGTCCGTGGAACCCGGCGTCGCCGACGACGACCTCGTCAGGTTCGGACACCGCGGCCCGTGTGATCCAGGGCGCGGCGGAGGGGTCCTTGGCGAGCTGGTCGGCGCGGTAGCCGAAGATCCAGCGGGCTCGGTCGCCGACGAAGTGTTCGTCAAGGGCGACTCCGGACTCGGTGCTGCCGCTGGCAAGGTCACCGTTGGCCAGTGCCCGCAGCGCCTTCGCGTTGAGCTCGACGAAGCGGACGCGTTTGGGGGTTGAGAGGGGTGCGCTGTTCATTGTGGACATGCTCGCTCAGCGGCCAGGGGGCTGTCCACCGTTTTGCTGCCCGGCGGAGAGAGCGTCCCGCGAGGGCCTTGAGGGCCTGGGGGTTGATGAATCGGCGTCGGTCGTCGCCGATGCCGGCCAGCCCCCGAGTGCTCCGCCAGTGGGGCAGGGCAGCCAGGGTGTGGGCCTGATCGGCTGCGGTGCCCTCCTGTGTGCTGCACGGCTTGACGAGCAGGGCCGGAGCGGGGGTACGCGTTCGAAAGCATGCACAGGCACGAACGGGCTGATCAGGTCGTCGTAGGCGTCGCGCACGCCAATGCCTGCAGCGTGGTTGACGGTACGCTCCCGGTCGGGGGCCGCGGCAGGCCTGCGCACGTGCACGAGCGCGACTGACCAACGCTTCCGCGGCCTTCTCCTCGCCGAGGCGGTCGCGCTGGGGGTGGTGCTGGTGGCAGGGGTGTCGTGGGTGGCGCCGTACGCGCTGCGGGCACACGCCCGCTTCGCGGTGCTGCTGATGAGCCCGACCCGGCACGCGCAGCTGGCCCGGCGCGTGGAACGGCTGACCCAGACCCGCGCGGACGCGACCGGGGTGCAAGCGGCCGAGCTGCGCCGCATCGAACGGGATCTGCACTACGGGGCCCAGGTGACGCTGGTGGCGATCGGGATGACGCTGAGGGTGGTCGAGCGGCGGCTGGGGGAGGAGGCTCCGGAACTGCGCGACCTCGTCGCCGAGGCGCGCAAGCAGTCTGCGACGGCCCTGGCCCAACTGCGTGACCTGGTCCGGGGCATTCATCCGCCGGTCCTGGCGGAGCGCGGCGTGGGCGACGCGGTGCGCGCGGTGGAGCTGGACTACCCGCTGGACGTCGAGGTGACGGTGGACGTCCCCGGGCGGCTCGAGGCGCCGGTGGAAGCGTGCGCTTACTTCGCGGTGTGCGAGGTCCTCGCGAACGCGGCCAAGCACTCGGGGGCTTCCCGGGTGCACATCGGCCTGCGGTACTTCGACGGGGTGCTGCGGATGACGGTGGGCGACGACGGCGGGGGTGGGGCCGATCCGGCGAAGGGGACGGGCCTTTAGGCGTTCGCCGGCGGCTGGGTACATTCGACGGTGATCTTTTCGTGAGCAGCCCGGTGGGCGGCCCGACCCTTGTGACCATGGAGTTGCCGTGCGCGTTGTCCTTGCCGAGGACCAGTTCCTCTTGAGGGAGGGAATGGTGCGGCTCCTGGAGTCGTACGAGTTCGAGGTCGTCGCGGCCGTCGACAACGGACCGGAGCTGTCACGGGCACTCACACATCACCGGCCGGACCTCGCGGTGGTCGACGTCCGGCTGCCGCCGACCTTCACCGACGAGGGGCTGCAGGCGGCGCTGGCGGCTCAGTGCGCTCTACGGCTGCAGCGCGAGCGAAGCAAGCTGCCAAGGGTCGCGCGGCCGTAGGCCGCACCTCATTTCGCGCTAAAGACTGTCCCGCAATGATCAACTGAGTCGATCCGTTCAGCATCGGGCATGGCCGCCTCGGGCCGGTCTATCTGGCGAGCGCGAGGTTGTGCAGGTGGGCTATGCCAAGCATGGCGTGATGAACGCTGTCTCCCTTCAAGCGGAAGTCGCGGAGGATCTTCCAGCTCTTCATGCGGGCGAAGGCGTGCTCGACGCGAGCACGGACCTTGCGGTGTGAGCGGTTGTGCTCCTCTTTCCAGGCCGGAGTCCGGCTTGGCCAGGCTCGCGACGGTGCGGGATTACCAGGCCAGTGCCACGGTAACCGCCGTCAGCGATCCCCGTGGCATTGCCGACGGCGGCCGGCGCTCCGGACAACTCCCACGCCCTGCAGTCGTTGCGGTTACCGGGTAGAGGCCGGCCCACGGCGACGAGCAGACTTCGAGATTCCGGACAACGGCGCGAGCTGGTACAGCGTCAAGTTGGTTCTCCAATACGCCGCTACCAGCAGGACACGGTCCTCCAGCGGCAGGCTCCACGGCCACTCTACGGACTACGTCAGCTCCCTCGCGACGCAGGGCGTTCACGAACTTGCCGAAGCAGCGCGGGCTCAGCCCCGTGAACGGGCCTATCCAGGACGGCTGCGACGCCGTGATCACACCAGCCACGTCAAGATCGTCCCATTGCCCCAGAGCCCAGAGTTACAGAGATCAGTTGCCAGAATTCTGTTGGGCGCTCTCGTCACCGGCCGGTACGGTGCCACGCACGCAGAACCAAGGGGGATGAGCTGGTGCGCCCAGTGCTGTTGGTGGATGTGGACGGACCGCTGAACCCGTATGCCGCGAAGCCGTACCGTAGACCCGAGGGTTATCAGACGCACCGCCTGCTGACCCCTCGGTGGGGGGCCGCCAAGCGGCGCCGGCTGACTGGGTGGGGGCTGCCGAACAAGCCCGTGAAGCCGCTGCGGGTGTGGCTCAACCCGGATCACGGCCCGGCGCTGGACGCGCTCCCCTTCGACCTGGTGTGGGCGACAACGTGGGAGGAAGAAGCCAACACCTTCGTCGCGCCGCTATTGGGATTGCCCGAACTGCCCTTCATTCCCTGGCCTTCGCCGCGGCCCGAGCCCGGAGACGGTGTGTTCTGGAAGACGCCTGAGATCGTCGCGTGGGCGAAGGGCCGTGCGTTCGCCTGGGCCGACGACGAGATTACAGAGGGGGATCGTACCTGGGTGGAGGAATACCACGACGGTCCCGCCCTACTGCACCGGATCGACCCACGTCGCGGCCTTGCCATCGAGGACTTCGCCGCGCTGACGGCATGGGCGACCGGCCTTGACTGACTCTGCAGCCGATCGACAACCGGCTGCGACGCCCCGCTCCGTGATCGTTTACGGTACAAGTCTTAGTCAGACCCAGAATCGTCGCTGGTGACCAGCCGGACTTGTAGGTAGGAGGGAGAAGGAAACGGGGAGCGGGTGAGAGTAAGAGGGTTGCAGGAAGTGCGAGGGCTGGGAGGCGAGGCGGGGAAGGGAACGGGGAAAAGTTTGAGCGGGGAGACGGGGCTGGTGGAGGAGAGGGTGAGAGAGCGGAAATCAATCATTGAATCGTGCGCGAAATGTAAAATCCTGCCGACTTGCGGTCAGGCTTGCGGAGTGCTGCTCTGGGATAGGCAGGGGGTAAACGGCTAAGTGATCCGAGCCTGAATGGGTGGCGTTCAGTCGAAGTAGGGGGACGGCGCGTCGTGTGACGACGGGATGCCCCGTGCCTCGACCCGCTATCGGAGGTTCACGATGACACAGGTTTCTTCTGCCCGCATTCCACTACGCCAGATCATGGCCGTGCTCTTGACGGCCGCCCTGACGCTCTCCCTCTCGGTGGTGCTCACCGTCACCGCGACGAAAGAAGCAGCCGCCTTGTGCATCGCCAACCGGTTCAACGGGACGTGGCGCTCGTCCGACGCGAGGCTGAAGCGTATCGACGTGTGGCAGGGAGAGGACTGCCACCTGTACGCCAGGGCCTGGGACGTCTGCGAGAACGATTCGACGCATATCTGCAGCTGGGGAAACAGGAGAATGGGAGACAGTCCCGAGCCGAACTTCCAGTTCGTCGGATACAACTGGAGCAACGCCGATGAGGTACTGCAGCTGCGGATGCAGGACAGGTCTCACATCTCGGTGTGGGACAGCACCGACTACCACAGCGGTAAGAACGTCAGCTTCACGGTTGCGATGTACAAGAGCAGTTGAGCCCGCGAAGGGCAGCAACTCCACCCGCGCCGCTACTGGACGAAACCCCCTACCAAGACAGGTGGGGGCCTCGCCGCTCGTCCCCCGCCCCCGACCGATGCGAACGCGCCGGGGCGGGCCCCTGTTCGCCGACCGTGCCTACACGGGTACCGGCTCCTGGGTCACCACCGGACTCAAACGGCCACCGGGCGGCGAGCTCACCCTCACCCAGCGCACCGTCAACCGAGCCCTGGCCGCAGCCCGGACACCGGTCGAACGCGGCATGGCACGGCTGAAGTCCTGGCAGATCTTCCGAAGATCCCGCATCAGTCCCAACCGCTTGACCGTCATCACCTGATTTCTCCCAGGAGGCTCCGTCCTTGAGACGTCATCTCATTTGGCGAGTCTGCGGTAGCAGATGAGGGTGCAGGCGTGCTGGTGAAGGCGAGGAAGTGTACGGCCTTGCGTTCGTAGCGGCGGTGGAGGCGGCGGCAGCCGGCGAGCCAGGCCATGGTGCGTTCGATGGTCCAGCGGTGGTGGCCGAGCCGCTGCGAGGGCTCGATTCCTCTGCGGGCGATGCGGTGTGTGATGCCGCGCTCGCGTAACCATTTGCGCAGGTGGATGTAGGCGTAGCCTTTGTCTGCGTGGAGTTTCGCTGGCTTGCGTCGTCGGCGCCCGCGGCGTGAGCGGATGGGCGGTATGCCGCGGACGAGGGGTTCGAGGGCCTGGCTGTCGTGCAGGTTCGCCCCTGAGATTCCAACGGACAGGGGCAGACCGGTCCGTTCGGTGATCAAGTGGATCTTCGGGCCGCACTTGCCCCGGTCGACAGGATTCGGACCTGTCAGGTCCCCCCTTTCAAGGCCCGCATGTTCACCGAGTCGATCGCGCAGCGGGACCAGTCCAGCTCGCCGCGGGCGCCAAGCTCATCGAGCACCAGGCGGTGCAGCTTGGCCCACACCCTTGCCTTCGTCCACTCGGTGAACCGCCGGTGAGCTGTGGCCCCCGACGGCCCGAAGGACGCCTTGGGCAGCTGCTGCCATGTGCAGCCCGAGGTGGCCACGAACACGATCGCGACCAGCACTTCCCGGTCACCGTGCCGCCGCCGACCGCCGCCCTGCGGCCGCGACGACGTCTCCGGCACCACCCGCTGGAACAGCACCCACAACTCATCTGGCACCAGCCGCTCAACAATCCCCACCACGACGGACAGGCTACCCAAGCGCCCAAATAAGATGACGTCTTTAGCTGCCGGGGGCGGCGCCCGGCACCGCTGGGACCTGCTTGTCGTGGTGGTACGGACGGACAGCAGCAGCCCGGAGACCATCGCCTTCACCGCCGGCCCGGCTCTCGTACTCCCAGCGGGCTTTGCGCTGGGCCGGGACTGCCGCGAGGCCCGGGCCGTCGAGCGGCTGGCACTGGGCGAGGAGCTGACGGTGCGCCGCTGTGGCGGCGGTGACGTGCAGGGTGTAGCCCTGGCCTCGCCGCACGGCCACACCCTGGTCGAGCACGGCCCGCTCGGCGGGCTCCAACTCGGGCGGTGCGGAGGAAGTCGGTGACCTTTCCCGGCATGTCGAGGGTGACATGGCCGTGGAACAGACCACCCGCCTCGGTTGCCGACACCCTGCGGGTCCACACCGAGATGACCGCGCACGAGAAGACCGGGAAGCCGCGTTCGCTGCCTGACCTGGGCCGGCAGTCCATGGCCTTCGAGCTCTCGAACGGCGAGGCCCACGCCTACGTCCGGGTCGGCACGGTCGTGGTCTACGTCTCGGAGCAGGGCAGCCACGACGACTACAAGCCTGCCGTCCTCGAGTCCCTGGCCAGGATGGCCGCCACCTGGGCCCAGCAGGCCCAGGACGGCAAGACCCCGGCGCGGAGGTTACGTAGCGACCCGGACCGGATTCGTCGCCCCGGACGCCGGTCCGCTGCCGGGCCGGCGTCCCGCACCGGGGTTTCGTCACGCCGTCACGGGGTTTCGTTACGGTCGCCGGCCGCGGCCGCAACTGCTGCGCGGCGGCCAGGCGCTGCGCTCGCGGTAGGCGCGGGAGCGGCAGGTGGGCGAGCAGTACCGGGCCGGATGCCCGTTGACCGGACCCGCGGGTCGGGGCGGCAGGGGGTCGCCACAGGCGGGACAGGCGGGACAGGCGGGACAGACGGGACAGGCGAAGGCGGCCTCCGCGGTCTCTCCGTCTCCGGGGCAGGGCGGCGACGGGGAAGGAGCCGCTGTGCTTGGAGACCAGGACCTCGCTGTGGCAGAAGTCGATGACGTCGGTGAGCAGGGTGCGGACCGCGAACTTGTCGGGCAGGTGGTCGATGGTGCCCTGGGGGAAGGCGTGCTGGCGGGCTTGGAGGTAGACGGGCGTGAGGGCGGCGAGGCTGTCCTGCTCCGCCTGGATCCGGCGGCGCTGGGTGCGCAGGGTCTCTTCCTGGGCGCGTAGCGCGGCGTCCCGGTCGGAGAAGCAGCCGGCTCGCGGCGGCCTGCGGGCTGACCGCCTGCCAGCGCACGCCCTGGGTCCCGGCGGCGGGGAGCTCCTGGAGGAGGCAGGCGGCGAGGAGGGAGTTCAGGGCCCGGGCCGCCTCGTGGTCGTCGATGCCGGTCTCCGCCGCGGCCCGGGCCACCGTGTCCCGGGTGAGGTGGGCGTGGACGACGGTCCAGCGGTAGAGCAGCACCGCGGCGCCGTCGAGGCCCGGTATGCCCGCCGACCCGCTGTCACCTGCCCACGGAACCCCTCCTAAAAGTGCATGGCACACAGATGATCCCCCGCAGGACTGCCGCGCCCGGTGGCGGGTTGGCACAGTGGTGATCACAGCCGGCCGGGACGGGCGGCGGTGCACACAGGACCACACACCGGCGGAGTGACCGCCGCCGGGTGACAGCAGGAGTTGACGCACATGCGGGGAAACACACGCCGGGCCATGGTGGCCTTCGTACTGGCCGCGGGCATCACGACGGGCGGCCTCGCCGCCTCCGCCGTCGCCGCCGCTTCGGAGCTGCCCGGCACCGGGCACCGGGTCGGCGCCGGCGTGGAGATCCCCGGGCTCGACCCCGGCAAGGACTGCATCGTGACCACCGCGTGGGGCGATACCACCTGCCCGGCCCGGCAGTACTAGGCACTG
Source organism: Streptomyces sp. NPDC059456 (assembly GCF_042750055.1). Classification (NCBI taxonomy): domain Bacteria; kingdom Bacillati; phylum Actinomycetota; class Actinomycetes; order Kitasatosporales; family Streptomycetaceae; genus Streptomyces; species Streptomyces sp. NPDC059456. The sequence continues at coordinate 2,432 of NZ_JBHYVA010000236.1, read as the reverse complement.
TTTCTCGGATCTCCGGACAGGGGTGGGGTGTTGAGGGCAGGCTCGTCGTATGGGTCGTGGGGATCTGACGAATGCGGAGTGGGAACGGCTGGAGTCGTTCCTGCCTCGCGGTGGTGCTCGTGGGGGCCGGTGGAGTGATCACCGCAGGGTGATCAACGGGGTGCTCTACCGGGTGCGGACCGGTGTCCAGTGGCGTGATCTGCCCGAGCGGTTCGGTCCGTGGGAGACCGTCTATAAGCGGCATCGCCGCTGGTCAGCGGATGGAACCTGGACAATGCTGCTGTCCCGGATCCAGGCCGCCGAGGACGCCGCGGGCCGGATCGACTGGGACGTCTCGGTGGACTCGACAGCAGTGAGGGCCCGCCAGCACGCCGCCGGCGCGAGGGTCGCTCCGCCCGGCGCGGTCTCTCAAAGGGGGAACGTCCAGGGGACGAATCGGGTCGATCCGGTGCTTCGGAAACTGGTCGTCCGATTGGAGGGGGTGGTGCGATCAGCGAAAGCCTGGGACGCTCCCGCGGCGGTTTCACCACCAAAATCCACCTCGCCGCCGACGGACGGTGCCGGCCCCTCGCCCTCGTCCTGACACCCGGACACTACGGCGACGGCCCCCAGCTCGAGCGCGTGCTGGAGCGGGTATCCGTGCCCCGTACCAGCGTCGGCCGACCTCGCACGCGGCCCGATCATGTCCTGGCCGACAAGGCCTACACCTCCCGGAAGAACCGCCGCTACCTGCGACGACGCGGAATCCGCCACACCATCCCCGAACGCCTCGACCAGCAAAGACACCGCAAGAACCGCGGTTCACGCGGCGGCCGGCCCACCGGCTTCGACAGCGAGCGCTACAAGAAACGCAACACCGTTGAACGCGCCATCAACCGGCTGAAGGGCTTCCGGGCCGTCGCCACCCGCTACGAGAAACGCGCCTACATCTACCTCGGCACCGTCACCCTCGCAGCCCTCATCATCTGGCTCCGCGCATGATCCACGAAACAGCGCCTAGTGCACCCCTGCCGACAACCCTCCAGCCCCGTCCCGGTGCAACCCTCCTGCGGGGCAGGGTCCGGCGCCGGCCTCCCCGGCCGGGGAGGCTTGCCCAGGTCCGCTGGACGGGCCGGGCGTGAGCCGCGGTCTCATCCCTCGTACGGGTGGCGCCGTCGCCGCCGGCGAACCGTCCGGCGTCGTCGTACTGTCGCAGGGGGCATGAGCTTGACGTTTAACGTCCGGCCGACTCGGTATCGGAGGCCATCGATGTCTGCAGGACCCGTAGCCGTCGTTGGATGACTGAGCGGGTGACCAGTTCGAACAGCTCGGGAGTCGAGATTTCGACGATGAACTGGGTCAGCAGGTCTTGGTGTGCTTCCTCGACGTTCACCCGTTCCTCGAAGTGCAGGGCCTGTGCCCAGTCGTCGACAAGCTGGCCTGGGCTCGCGAGTCCTGCGGTGACCCGCTCAACTGCAGATACGGCATGGCCAATGCGAAAGGTGACAGTTGATGTTGGTTCGCCGTGCCGGGCGTCTCTGATGAGTCCGGAGAACTCACCGTCCCAGTGCACGAGGTCTTCAAAGGACCGGCTTCCGTTCGCGGCCATGTTGCTCATCCTGCTTTATGGCACGAGGGCGGGCATAGGCAGCCTCCCGTCATCTCGGAGCTGACGTGCAGCCGCATTCTCGCCGGACGGCCACGTTCCCCAGTCGTCTCCAGCTTTGCCGATCCGTCCGGAGCAGGTGGTCCCCTTCGGGAAGTCCGCCGAGGGCGCGCATCCTTCACGTCCGGAAACGACCCGACCAACTCGCATAGCTCGCCGTTCAGCAGGAGCAGCCCCACTGCGGGGTGGGTGCGGTCGAGGGGGTTCGGGAGGCCCGGCCGGTGGGTGCGGCGGGCGGGTGGACGGTGGTGCCGGCCTTGATGGTCTCGATCACCTTGATGTCGCGGATCTCCTCCGGGTCGACTGTCAGCGGGTTCGCGCTGAGGATGACCAGGTCCGCGAGCTTGCCGGCCTCGATACTGCCCTTGCGGTCCTGCTCGCCGTACTGGTGGGCGGCGTTGATGGTGATCGCGCGCACCGCGTCCAGGGCGGAGACTCGCTGGCCGGGGCCGAGGAGGTGGCCGCTGCGGGTGCGGCGGGTCACCTGGCTGGACAGCACGGCGATCGAGTTCGGCAGCGCCACCGGGGCATCGTGGTGCGAGGTGTAGCGCAGGCCCTTGTCGATTGCCCAGCGGGCGGGGGAGATGCTCTGCGCCCGCTGCTCGCCGAGGACGGTCTCGCGGTACCAGTCGCCCCAGTAGTAGGTGTGCATCGAGAAGAAGGACGGCAGGATTCCCAGCCGGGCGAACCCCTCGACCTGTTCCTCGCGGGCAGTCTGCGCGTGGATCGCCACGGTCGGCCGCCGGCCCGGCCCGGCGGCCGCCCCCGCCCTGAGGGACGGGGGGCG
>NZ_JBHYVA010000235.1:3050-11187 GCF_042750055.1 Streptomyces sp. NPDC059456 | reverse complement strand
GGCTCGGACAGCTCGACCACCAGCGTCGTGTCGTCGACCGCGGTGAAGGAGCGCACGCCCGCCAGGTGGTACGCGGTCTCCGTGTTGGCCTCCGGGTCCAGTGCCCGCGCCCAGCCGCGCACGAAGCTGTGCGCGGTGACCGGCTCCCCGTTGCTGAACACCGTTCCGGCGCGCAGCGTGAAGGTCCAGGTCGTGGCCGTCAGGTCGCTCTCCCAGGACCGGGCGGTGGCCGGGATCGGGGCGCCGTCCGCGTCGAGGGCCAGCAGCCCGGTGAACAGGGCCTTGCAGACGAGGATCCCCTCGCCTTCCTGGGCCTTGTACGGGTCGATGGCGGTGGGCTCCGTGATTCCCATCCGGAACACGGGGTCGTTGGCGTGCACGTGGGGCTCTTTCCGCGTCGGTGGACTGAAGGGGAGTCGGGGTGAAGTCCCCGGCGGCGGGCGATGTTTCACGTGAAACATCGCGTCGGCCAGGGCGCGGCCAGTCGGGCGTGGCCGGTCAGGGCGCGGCCGGTCAGGCGGCCGGTACGACGACCACGTCGAGCCGCTCGTCGAGGTCGGCGGCGATCCGCTCCACCCGGTCGATGTCGGCGGCGCTGCGGTAGGGCGCGGCCACCGCGAGCGATCCGGCGATCTCGTACCAGCCCTCCGGGGCGCGCCGCAGCCGGTCGCCCGGCTTCGAGGCGGGGATGTACGAGCGGAAGTACGGGGAGTGCGTCGCGTCGCCGGGGTTGTTGCGGACGAGCGTCCCGGTCCGGTACGCGAACTTGATGCAGGTGGCGGCGCGCGGGGCCGCGGCCCGCGGCACCTCGCCGTCCAGCAGCGCGGCGAGGGAGTCCGCGTCGTCCCCGGCGAGGACCGCCTTGGCGTAGAGGCGGACCGCGTCGATGCCGTGGACCTCGCGCAGGTTGCGGTAGTTCTGGCCGCCGCTCATCCGGGTGGCGAACTCCACGACCCGGTACCGGCCCTCGGAGTCCTGCCGGAACTCGGCGTTGAACAGGCAGTGGCGCACGCCCAGGCCCGCCACGATGCCCTCGGCGACCGCGACCAGCTCCGGCTCCTCCTCCGGCGTGCGGAACGGGAGGGTGTAGAAGTCCTCCTCGAAGTACGGGCCCGGCATCTGCATCTTGTTGGTGACGCCCACCAGGTGGAACGTGCCGTCCAGGACCACCCCGTCGAGGGTGACCTCCTTGCCCGGCAGGAACTCCTCCAGCAGGGCGATCTCGGGACCCTCGCTCGGGAAGTAGCCGCCCCACTCCTCGGCGAGACGGGCGACGTCGGTCAGCGCCCGCTCCAGCTCGGCCCGGTCGCGGACCAGGCTGACGCCGATGCTGGCGGCCAGCGCGCTCGGTTTGACGATGAACGGGTACGTGAAGGACTCCGCCGCCGCGAGACCGGCCTCGACGCCGTCGACGCCCGCGAACTGCGGCCCCGGCAGCCCGTGCCGCTCCAGGAAGGACCGCTGGAGCTGCTTGTCGCGGGAGATCAGATCGGCCTCGGGACGCGGCCAGGCGTGCCCGAGCAGCCGGTTGACGGTGGAGGTGACGGCGATGTCGCTGTCGTAGAAGGTGATCGCCGAGGAGATGCCGAGCCGGCGGGCCGCGGCGGCGCAGAACTCGGCGAGTTCCGTGCCCTCCAGCTCCTGCGGGATCGGCACGACGTTCGCGAACCGGCCGTCGTCCGCGGCCTGCGCGACCCGGGTCGCCAGGTGGATCTCCAGACCCATCCGCTCCAGGGTCTCGATGTGCTCGCGGTGCCACGCGTACGTGTTCCGCATGATCAGCAGGATCTTCATGACGCGGTCTTTCCATGGGAGACGTGCAGGGGAGTGGTGCCGGTGGTGACGACGGTGACCTTCTCGGTGAGCCGCTCCGCGGTCGCGACGGCCGCCTCGGTGTCCGCGCCGGTGACCAGGACCTGACCGACCCGGTCCCAGTTGCCGCGCAGCTCCCCGACGGTGTCCCCGGGCCGCACGGTGGTCTCCACGTCGATGACGTCGGCCAGGGCGAGGGCCTCGTCCGAGCCCTGGATCTCCACGACCGTGCCCGGCTCGGCGGACAGGAAGCGGGTGGCCGCCGCACGGCGCGGGGCGGGACGCTCGGTGAGCGCCGGGATCAGCCCGAACTGCCAGGCCACGATCCACTCTTCGAGGTCGATGCCGTAGGCGGAGTCCAGCAGGTCGAAGATCCGGTCGCCGCCCATCCGGTTGTGGCTCTCGATGATCTGCGGGCCCGTCGGGGACAGCCGCAGCTCGGTGTGCGCGGCCCCGTCGGTCAGGCCCATCGCGTCCAGGAAGCGGGCGACGGCCTCCTCGATGCTCCGCTCGTCCGCCGGGTCGAGACGGGCCGGCAGGGCGTGGCCGAGCTCGATGAACCCGCCGCCGGTGAGCTTCTCCGTCACCGCCAGGACGATGTGGCGCCCCGCGAACGAGAAGCTCTCGACGCTGTATTCGGGGCCGGGAATGTACTGCTCGGCGATGAACCGGCCGATGGTGAAGAACGCACCCCACTGCAGGTCGGTGCGGGCCCGCAGGGCCTCCACCCCGGCCCACGCCCCGGCGGCCTGCTCCGGCCCGTCGATCCGTACGACGCCCAGGCTGGCCGTGGCGTCGGTGGGCTTGAGCACGAACGGGTAGCCGTGCTCGGCGCCGAACGCGGTCAGCGCCCCGACGCCGTCGACCTCGGCGGCGGCCACCGACAGGGCCCGCACCTCCGCGGAGGGGGACGCGGCCAGGTGGCGGCGCATCGCGTGCTTGTCGCGCAGCAGCTCGGCGACCTCCTCGGAGGTGTTGCCGAGCCCCAGGTGGTCGCTGATCCGGCCGGCCGGGACCAGGCCCGGCTCGGTGATCGAAGCCACCCGGGTGAAGCCGTACGCCCGCTGCGCGGCCTCCACCAGCGGACGGGTGACGTCCCAGTCGGTGTAGTCGGCGATGAGGACGGCCTCGGCCAGCCGGGCGGCCTCGGGCACGAACTGGTCCTTGTGCTGGATCAGTACGAAGCGGATTCCGAGGGCCGCCGCCTTGCGCAGCGTCTGTATGCGTCCGCCGACGACGAGAAGCTTGTGTTCGGTCATGGCCAGAACTCTGCAGCAGAATTCCGGCCCGGAAAATGGATCCGGGCTGGCACAACCGTGCCCGGCACGAATGACGCAGGGAGCGCCCGGCGGCGATCTTGGAAATGGGTGGCGGGCAGGAATGTGCCAGCCCCCTTTGTGCCAGCACTCAGCTCTGGGCAGGGCCTTGACCGGCGGGTTTCATGGTGGACGCCACCGCATCCACGCATCACCCCCCGATCCAGAAGGAGCCCCCATGGCCGGCGAGGACCCCTTGCGCCGACGATTGCAAGACCTGCCCAGAAGCGCCTGGGTGATCTTCTCCGGAATGTTCCTCATCAAATTCGGCAATTTCCTCAACGTATTCCTCGTGCTCTTCCTGGTCGCCCAGGGATTCTCCGCATTCCAGGCCGGCGTCGCCCTCGGCGTGGTCGGAGTCGGCGCGTTCATCGGAAACGCCGTCGGCGGCACGGTCGCCGACCGCTTCGGCCGGCGCACCGCCATCGCCGTCTCCATGTTCGGCAGCAGCGCCGCCACCGCCCTCGTCCCGCTGACCCACGGGCTGATCGCCACCACCGCGCTCGTCGGACTCGTCGGCGTCTTCGCCCAGCTGTACCGGCCCGCGGCCGGCGCACTGCTCGTCGACGTGGTCCCCGAGAAGCAGCGGGTGACGGCGTTCGCCGTGCTGCGCCTCGCCATCAACGTCGGCATGGCGGTCGGCCCGCTCGTCGGCGGCCTGCTCAGCGGCGCCTCGTACACGTACGTCTTCCTCGGCGACGCCCTGTTCTCCCTCGCCTTCGGCGTGCTCGCGCTGTGCACGCTGCCCGGCGGGCGCCCGCCGCTCGAAGCCCCCGCGCCGCAGACGGCCAAGGGCAAGGGCAAGGGCAAGGGCAAGGGCAAGGGGGGCTACCGCGAGGTGCTCTCCGACCGCCCGTACCTGCTCTTCCTCGGCTCGATGGTCGCCGCGACCTTCGTCTACGGCCAGTCCACCGCGACCCTGCCGCTGCACGTGACCGACGCGGGCTTCGACAACAAGGTCTACGGCCTGCTGCTCGGCCTCAACGCCCTGCTCTGCGTGGTCATCGAGCTCCCGCTCACCAAGCACACCGAGCGCCGCAACCCGCGCCGGGTGATCGCCGCCGGGCTGGCCCTGCTGGGCATCGGCATGGCCCTCACGGGCGCCATGCAGGCGGTCTGGCTGCTCGCCCTGACGGTGGTGGTGTGGACGGTCGCCGAGACGGTCTACACCCCGATCGCCAACGCGTACCCCGCCGAGTTCTCACCGGCCCACCTGCGCGGCCGCTACCAGGGCGCCGAGGGCATCGCCCACACCCTCGGCGGGGCCCTCGGCCCGGCCGTCGGCGGCCTCCTCTACAGCATCTCGCCGCCCCTGCACTGGACGGCCTGCGCGGCCGTCGCCGCCCTCGGCGCCCTGCTGGTCCTCGGCGCGAACCCGGGCGACCGCACGACGACGACCCCCCGGCCCGCGGAAGCCCCCGAGCCGGTACCGGCGGCCTGACGGCCCCGCCGGCGTCCGGGGCGCGGGGCCGGGAGCGACCCCCGACGGCTCCCGCACCGCCCGTCCCCACCGACATCCGAGGCGCCGGGGCCCGGGGCGGAGCCCCCGGAAGTCCCCGCGCCGCGCGACAACACCCACCCCGATCCCGAAAGGCACGTCCGCGTGACCACGAACACCGCACAGACCAGCACCGGCGTCCACCGCATCGACATCCCCTCCGCCACCGAGGACCCGGCCGCCTACGTGGCCGCCCTCCTCGAAGTCGCCGGAGACCGCGACGCGTTCGACGTCCTCGCCAAGACCCCCGTCTGGGCCGCCCGGCTCTTCGCCGACCTGCCGACCGACCTCGCCGAGACCGTCCCCGAGCCGGGCGAATGGCCCGCCGCCTTCATCGTCGGCCACCTCTTCGACGTCGACATCGTCTACGGCTTCCGCTGGCGCCTGGTGGCCACCGAGGACAACCCCGTCTACCCGGGCTACGACGAGCAGCTGTGGGCCCCGCTGCCCCGGCTCCCGTTCCGCCGGATGCTCGACGCCTGGACCGGCCTGCGCGCCTCCAACGTCGCCCTCCTCGCCGCGCTCACGCCCGAGGACCGGCAGCGCACCGGCCGCCACGGCGAGCAGGGCGGCGAAACGATGGAGGTCATGATCCGCAAGGTCATCGGCCACGACATCGCGCACATCAACCAGATCTACCGGGCCATCCGCCTCGTCCGCGAGGCCGCCGGCCTCGACGTCGCCGAGCTCGACGCCACGTACGAATCGCTGGGCCTGCGCTAGCCCCGTCCGCCCGGCCCGTCCGCCCGGCCCGTCCGCCCGGCCCGTCCGCTGCATTCCGTCCCTCCACAGAGAGAACACAGCCGTGACCACCGTTGCCCGGATCCCCGCCCCCGACACCATCACCGCCGTCGGCCCCGACCTGCGCGACACGCTGCGCGAGCAGCGCTTCGCCCTCGTGTCGGCCACCGACCTCAACCTGTCCCCCGAGCTGGCCGCCGCCTTCGACGGCCTCCAGGCCTCCTGGGGCCGGCTCACCCCCGACACCCACTTCGGCGGCGGCGACCGCGCCGTCCGCACCCGCCGCTACAGCGACTTCACGTACGTGCCCGCCACCGGCGAGCTCGCCCCGCTCGACCACGTCGCGTACTACCAGAGCGAGGCCATGAACGCCTTCGTCGGCGGCATCGAGCGCCACTTCGGCGACGTCGAGGAGGCCACGTACCGCAACCCGCTCTTCCAGGCCCTGGTCCGCTACGACTTCGACAACCTGCCGATCGAGGACGAGTACCGCGACCGCGCCTGGGTCTGCCAGATCCACCAGATCCGCATCGAGATCAACCCCGGCCAGTACAACGAGCTGGTCCCGGAGGGCATCCACTCGGACGGCTACCCGTGGGCCGGCCTGCACCTGATCTCCCGCGTCGACGTCGAGGGCGGCCACAGCACCGTCTTCACCTGGGACGAGGAGCCGCTCGCCAAGGGCACCTTCCGCACGCCGCTGGACTCCCTGATCTTCGAGGACCGCGCGATGAAGCACCACGTCACCGGCCTCAGCGCGGCCGAGGACAAGGGCGGCCACCGCGACGTCCTCGCGATCTCCTTCTCCCTGCCCGGCTCCCCGTACGAGACGCTGGTCTGATGAGCGCCGCAGCTCTGGCTCTGGCGATCGATGAGCCGCACGTACGGGTCGGGCCGTACGAGCCCCAGGCACCAGCCACCGCCGCGGCGGCCCCGGCGGTGTCCGCACCCATGACGGCGGCCGACGTCCCGCAGGTGATCGAGCTGCTGCGGGCCGCGCCGCAGGCCGCGTACTGCGAATGGGAGGACGAGCGGCTCCTCTGCGGGCACCTCGCACACTCCGCCGACCTGTGCCGGGTGATCCGCACCCCCTCGGGCCGGGTCGTCGCGGCACTGCTCGCCGGCTCGTTCGGCGTACGGGGCAGCATCAGCCACGCCGTGGTCGACCCAGGCCACCGCCGGCTGGGGCTGGCCCGGGTGATGGCGGTCGACACCCTGGCGGCCTTCCGCCGCCGCGGGGTCAACCGGATCTTCCTCGCCGTCCTCGACGGGAACGGGGCCGCGACCGCCCTGTGGACGGGCGTGGGCTTCCGTCCGGCCCTGGGAGAGAGGACCTTCGAGTGCGATCTGTAGCGACCGACTCCCCGGCCCCGGCGCACCACGCCGCGGCCGGGGCCCCCGGGGCGGGGGCCGCCCGACCGGCCGCGCCCGTCCCGGCCGGCCCGGTCCGTGGAGCCCGGGCCGCGTGGGCGGCGGGCTTCGGGCAGGCCGTCCCCGTGATGCTCGGCTACGTGCCGGTCGCCTTCGCCTTCGGCGTGCTGGGCCACACCGCCGGCCTGCCGTGGTGGGCGATGGTCGCCATGTCGGCCTTCGTGTACGGCGGCTCCTCGCAGTTCGCGGCCCTCCAGCTGCTGGCCGTCGGCGCCGCCCCGTACGCCATCGTGCTGACCACCTTCGTGGTCAACCTGCGCCACCTGCTGCTGTCCGCCGCGATCGCACCCCGGCTCGCCGGATGGCGGCGCCGCGAGCAGGCGCTGTTCGCGTACGAACTCACCGACGAGGCCTTCGCGGTGCACTCCGCCCAGTACGCGGACCGCGCGGAGCGCCCCAAGGCCGAGGTGTTCACCTTCAACACCGCCGTGCACGCCTCCTGGGTGGCGGGCACCCTCCTCGGCGTGCTGGCCGGGGACCTGGTCACGAACGTCGAGGCGCTGGGCCTCGACTACGCCCTGCCCGCCATGTTCATGGCCCTGCTGGCGGCCGGGATCGTCGCCGACCGGCGCGGACTCGCCGTCGCCGTCGTCGCGGGCGGCGGGGCGGTCGGCCTGACCCTGCTCGGCCTCCAGTACTGGGCCGTCCTGGCGGCGGCCGCCGTCGCGGCCACCTTCGGCCTGGCCATCGCACCCCGCGAGGACCACGCCGACCCCGAGGACCACGCCGGCCCCGAGGACCACGCCGACTCCGCCGAACACGGGGCACACGGGGACCGCGAGGACCACGCGCACGCGGAAGGAGCAACGAGCCGATGAGCCACCTCACGCTCGCCCTGACCATCGCCGGCATGGCGGCCGTCACCTTCGGCCCCCGGCTGCTGCCCACGCTCTTCCTCGCGGCGGCCGCCCTGCCCCGGCCCGTCGTGGTCTGGCTGCGGCAGGTGCCGCCCGCGGTGATCGCGGCCCTGCTCGCCCCGTCCCTGTTCGCCCCCGCCGGCACGCTGGACCTCGGTCCCGGCAACTACGGCCTCTGGCTGGCCGTGCCGACCCTGTTGCTGGCCTGGCGGACCCGGAACTTCTACCTGACCATCGCGTTCGGCATCGGTTCCCTGGCCCTGCTCCGCCTGGTCGCAGGCTGAAGCCGGCCGTCTTTCAGGCCCTCTGCACGGCTCTGACCTGCGGATACATCGGTGCTGAGGGAGGCGGGAAGGTTAATTGGCGAGAGTCCGGCCCCCGATGACGTAGAGTTGTGTTTACCGACGCGGGGTGGAGCAGCTCGGTAGCTCGCTGGGCTCATAACCCAGAGGTCGCAGGTTCAAATCCTGTCCCCGCTACTC
>NZ_JBHYVA010000235.1:0-3040 GCF_042750055.1 Streptomyces sp. NPDC059456 | reverse complement strand
CTCCCCGGGCGAGTGCGGGAGCTCGCGTGTCTGCCTGTGTCACACTACCGCCTTCTTTCTGAACAATAGAGCGCCCGCGAGACGATGTGGCGGCGTGGGTAGGTGATTCCCCGCGCCCCCTTCGTCGTTCTCCGCCGCGCCCTCACCCGGTCGGCCCGGGCCGGGTCGCCGTACGGTCCCCCCGCCGCCAGCCTTGAGGGGCGAAGCGGCGGCGGCCCGCCCCCGCGCGAGGGACCGGGCAGGAGAGCAGCGTGGCGCGGCTGGGGCGGCAGGGCGGCGACGAGTACGACGCGTACACGGCGGACACCGGCCGCGGCACGGCCCGGACGGTGGTCCGGGCGCTGCCCGCCGTGCTGATCGCCGTCGGATTCGCCTTCGACCTGATGACCCCGCCCAGCTACACGGGTTCCCCCTTCTTCTCCGCGGCCCCGCTGATCGCCGCCCCCGTGTCCTCGCTGCGGGGCACGGTCGTCACCGGGGCACTGGCCTCCCTGGCCGTGCTCCTGCTGCACCTCCTCAACGGCACCACCTGGAAGGTCGAGGCGCTGACCGAACTGGTGACGGTGATGACCGTCTCGGGGCTCGCCGTCCTGATCAACCGGGTCGTACGGCGCAGCGGCGAGCGCCTCGCCTCGGCGCGCGGGATCGCGGAGGCGGCCCAGCGCGCGGTCCTGCCCACGCCCGCCGAGCGCATCGCCGGGCTGCACGTCAGCGCCCGGTACGAGGCCGCGCAGGCCGACGCCTTCATCGGCGGGGACCTGTACGCCGTCCAGGACACCCCGTACGGAGTGCGGCTGGCGGTGGGGGACGTACGGGGCAAGGGGCTGGAGGCGGTGGAGGCCGTGGCGGTGGTCCTCGGGGCCTTCCGGGAGGCGGCGGAGACGGAGCCCACGCTGGAGGGCGTGGCGCAGCGGCTGGAGCGGGCACTGGCCCGCGAGGGCGCCCGCCGCGACAGCCTGGACTCGGTGGAGGGGTTCACGACGTGCGTGCTCGGCGAGATCCCGACGGGCGCGGGCGTGCTGCGCCTGGTCAACCGGGGCCACCCCGAGCCGCTGCTGCTGCACGCCGACGGGCGTCTGGCGGTCCTCGCCCCCACGGAGCCCGCCCTGCCGCTCGGCATGGGCGAGCTGTCCGCGGCCTGGGCGGACCGGGCGCAGGAGTGGGCCTTCCCGGCCGGAGCCACCCTGCTCCTCTACACCGACGGGCTGACCGAGGCCCGCGACGCGGCCGGCGACTTCTACGATCCGGCGGCGCGGCTCGGCGGCCGGATCTTCCCCGGGCCCGGCGAGCTGCTCGGCGCGCTCAGCAGCGATGTCCGCCGGCATACGGGCGGTGGGGCGACGGACGACATGGCACTGCTCGCGGTGGGCCGGCCGGGGGCGGGTGAGCCGGAGCGGCGACGGACCGTCCCCGTGGTCGCTCCGTGACGGTGTGTGACAGAACTGGTGCGCTGTGCAAGGTTTATGACGGCACGTCAAGGGGTGGGTGTGGCTGAAGAGATGGTGATCTTGGTGGATTTTTGCCTGCGTTGATCCATGTATGCGGCATTAGTGATGGCCAAAGCTGGTCAGAGGGTGGCCGATTGCCGCTAACGATCAATCGCAACAGCTTGGAATCACTCCCCTCCGTCTATTACCGTTCGATAACGCAGCGCGGTCGTCCCAGCCGTCGCAAGAGACGGCACCGTGCGCGTGCGCGTCCCCCTGAGGAGTGTGGCCCGGTGGCCTCCAACTCGCCTGCCCCCGAAGGCTTTGAGCTCCAGGAAGCACCCACCGCGGGCGCTTGGGGCGAGTGGAACCCCACCGAGGACTCGGCCCGCCCGCCCCGCGGCAAGCACCGGGTCGTCAAGCAGCGCGGGGGACTTGCCCGCAGCTCCACGGTGCTCGGCGTCGGCGTCATCGCCGCCGTCGGCGCGGGCGGCATCGCCACCGCCCAGGACCGGCCCCAAGTGGCGATCTCCATGCCCTCATTGCCCGATTTCGGCACCGGCGGCGGCGCATCGCACGCACAGGACGGTCACGACGCGGCGGACACCGGGGCCTTCGCCGGCTCGACGGGCGTCATCGCGCAGCAGGCCGCGCAGCCCGCCGATGCCGGAGCCACCCTGGTGGGCCGCATCCTCCAGCAGGCCGAGTCCCAGGAGACCGCCGCCGAGGCCCAGGCCCGGGCACAGGCGGAGCGCGCCGCGCAGGAGGCCGCCGCCGCGGAGGCCAAGGCCAAGCGGGAGGCCGCCCAGAAGGAGGCCGACGACGCCCGCGTGGCCGCCGAGAAGGCCGCCCAAGAAGCCAAGGAGGCCAAGGAGGCGCAGGAGGCCGCCGACGCCAAGGCCGGGCAGGAGCGGACCGCCACGCCCGCCGGCAGTTTCTCGCTGCCCACCTCCGCCTACACCCTGACCTCGCACTACGGCGATGCCGGTTCCATGTGGTCCTCCGGCCACCACACCGGCCTCGACTTCGCCGCCCCGACCGGCACGCCCGTCAAGGCCGTCGCCACGGGGAAGATCACCTCGGCCGGCTGGTCCGGGGCGTACGGCTACCGGATCGTGCTGCAGCTCGATGACGGCACGGAGATCTGGTACTGCCACCTGTCCTCGATGTCGGTGACCTCCGGCCCGGTCGGCGCCGGCGACACCATCGGCCGCGTCGGCGCCACCGGCAACGTCACCGGACCCCATCTCCACCTGGAAGTACGCAAGGGCGGTGTGACGTCGGACCCGCTGGCCTGGCTGGAGTCCAAGGGCCTGAACGTCTAGCCGGCGGTACGCGGACCGGTTCCCGCGGTTGCAGCGGCTCCGGCGTGTGCACTGGCTCCGGCGTGTGCGGCGGTGCGACGGGCCCCCACGGGGCCGGCCGCGGCGGAAGGAGCTCCTCCAGGACCGCGGCCCGGGCCAGCGCCGGCCCCGCCGTCGCCTTGCGCAGCCACATCCGGCGCAGCAGCTCCCGCTCCCGGCAGACGAAGTCCGGTTCCCCCGCCGGGCCGTCGCGCCGGGCCCGGTGCCGCAGCAGGCCCAGCGCGGCCGCATCCGCCTCGTACAGGGCGA
>NZ_JBHYVA010000234.1:0-11227 GCF_042750055.1 Streptomyces sp. NPDC059456 | reverse complement strand
GTCGTGGGCCTGAACCCGGAGTACATCAACCGGTACCCGCACCAGTTCTCCGGCGGACAGCGCCAGCGCATCGGCATCGCCCGCGGCCTCGCGCTCAACCCGGAGATCATCATCTGCGACGAGCCGGTCTCCGCGCTCGACGTGTCGGTGCAGGCGCAGGTCGTCAACCTGATGGAGAAGCTCCAGGACGAGTTCAACCTCTCCTACATCTTCATCGCGCACGACCTCTCGATCGTCCGGCACATCTCGGACCGCGTGGGCGTCATGTACCTGGGCAAGATGGCCGAGATCGGTACCGACACCCAGATCTACGACCACCCGACGCACCCGTACACCCAGGCGCTGCTGTCGGCCGTCCCGGTCCCCGACCCGGAGGCCCGCGCCCACCGCGAGCGGATCATCCTCACCGGTGACGTCCCCTCCCCGGCCAACCCGCCGTCGGGCTGCCGCTTCCGCACCCGCTGCTGGAAGGCGGAGGAGCGCTGCTCCACGGAGGAACCGCTGCTGGCGATCCCGACGCGCTTCGAGGGCGTCAACAGCCTCGCCGCGCACCAGTCGGCCTGCCACTTCGCCGAAGAGAAGGCCGTTCTGGGAGTCTGATCCTGCCGAACACCGGCCGGGGCACAGCCGATTCCGGTTGTGCCCCGGCCGCGTTTCACCCCGTGACACCCGAGGAGGCCAGTACCCGTGCGCGCAGCGAGCAAATGGGTCGCCGGTGCCGTCGTCGTGGCGAGCGCTGCCACGGCGTGCAGCGCCGACCAGGACGCGACGGCCCACAAGACCGGCGGCCACATCTCCGTGGTGCTCAGTGAACCGCAGCACGGACTGGTGGGTCAGGAGACCGCCGAGTCCGAGGGGGCCGAGGTCCTCCACGCCCTGTTCACCGGCCTGGTCTCCTACGACAACAGGACCAACGAGCCGAAGCTCGCGATCGCCGAGTCCATCGACTCCGCGGACTCCAGGACCTGGACCATCAGGCTCAAGGACGGCTTCACCTTCCACAACGGCGAGAAGGTCGACGCACAGTCCTTCGTCCGGGCCTGGAACTGGGGCGCCAACCAGGAGAACACCGCCGAGGCGATGGGCTTCTTCTCGAAGATCGAGGGCTCCGACGAGCTGGCCCCGGGCCCCGGCAGGAAGCCCACCGCCAAGGAGCTCAAGGGCCTGCGGATCATCGACGACAGGACCTTCACCGTCACCCTGAAGGCGCCGTTCTCCCAGTTCAAGACCATGCTCGGGTACAACGCCTTCTATCCGCTGCCCCGGGCGTTCGAGGCCGACCCGAAGGCGTTCGGCGAGTCCCCGATCGGAAACGGGCCGTTCCGCATGGACGGCACCTGGGAGCACAACAAGCAGATCAAGCTCAAGAAGTACGACCAGTACCCGGCCGAGGGCCGCGCGAAGCTCGACAGCGTGACGTTCAAGATCTACGAGAACCCGGACGGCGCCTACAACGACCTGCTCAAGAACAAGCTGCAGATCGTCGACAGGCTGCCCGTCTCGGCGCTCCCCAAGGTCGCCGAGGAATTCGGCGACCGCTACATCTACAAGCCGGAAGCGTCCGTCGGCTATCTCGGCCTCCCGCTGGAAACCAACCCCGGGGCCTTCGGCAAGCCCGAGATCCGCAAGGCGATCTCGATGGCCATCGACCGCGACGCCATCTCCAAGGCCGTCTTCAACGGCACCCGCAAGCGGGCCGACGACTTCATCAGCCCGATCGTCCCCGGCTACCGCAAGGGCGCCCTGGGCGAGGCCGGTACGTACAACCCGGCCAAGGCGAAGGCGCTGTTCCAGCAGAACGGCGGCGTACCGGGCAACAAGCTGGAACTCGGCTACAACGAGGACGGCGGCCACAAGGAGTGGATCCAGGCCGTCGCCGCCCAGCTGAAGGCGAACCTCGGCATCGAGGTCACCACCAAGGCGTTCCAGAGCTCCGGCGACCTCACCGACGCAGTCAAGGCCGGTACGTTCAAGGGCGCCTTCCGCATGGGCTGGGGCATGGACTACCCCGCCGCGGAGAACTACCTGCGCCCGGTCTTCTCGAAGGAGGCCATCGCCAACGGCTCCAACTTCGGGCGCTACGAGAACGCCGAGTTCGAGGCCACCCTCGCCGCCGCGGACAGCGCCACCGACCCGGCCACGAGCCTGACGCTCTACCAGAAGGCCGACGACATCGTCATCCGCGACCTCCCCTACATCCCGGTCTTCACCTACATGTCCGCCGTGGCCTACTCCTCGTCCGTGAAGAACGTCGAGGTCGACGCCCAGGGCCGGATCGACCTCGCCCACGTCGAGCTCAACTGACACGAGAAGGAAGTTGCGGGCGCACCGCGGCCGGGCGGACAGTGGCCGGATGACCGGGACACCGCACGCCCGCCGAGGCCCGCGCACCCTGACCGTACGGCCCGCCGGGCCCGGGGACGCCTCCGACATCTGCGCCCTGCTCAACTCCGTCGACGTCATCGAGATCGGCAGACCCGAGACCGACCTCGCGGCCGTCGAGGCCGATCTCCACCACCCCGACGTCGACCTCGGCAAGGACTCCTGGCTGGCGTTCGAGGACGGCCGGCTCGTCGCCTACGCCCTGGTGTGGGCCGACTCCGGACCCGGCAGGGCCGACTCCGAGCACTGCGTGCTGCCGGGCCGGCGCGCGGCCGCCGTCCGGCTGCTGGAGCTGATGGAGGTACGGGCCCGGGAGCTCACCGCCGACGCGGCCGGGGCCGTCCTGCGGCTCCAGCTGAACGCGAAGACCACCCTCGACGCCGACGTGCTGCCCGCCCGGGGCTACCGCGCCGTCCGCCACTACCAGGTGATGACCCGGGCCCTGCCCGCCGCCGGCCCGCGACCCGGCCCGCCCGGGGGACCCGCCGGGCTCGTCCTGCGGGACTGCGCCGCCGACGAGGCCGACCGCCGCCGGGCCCACGCCCTGGTCGAGGACACCTTCGCCGCCCACTTCGGCCATGTGGCGCGCCCGTACCAGGCCTGGCTGGACCATCTGGACGCCCGCTCCCTCGACTGGTCGCTGGTGTGGATCGCGAGCCTGCCCGGCGCCGGCGACGTGGGCGTCCTGCTGACCCGCGACGACCGCACCAGCATGGGCTGGGTCAGCCACCTCGGCGTCCGCGCCGACCAGCGCGGCCGCGGCATCGGCGGGCAGCTGCTGCGCCACGGCTTCGCCGCCTACGCGGCCCGCGGCCGCGACACCGTGGGCCTCGGCGTGGACGTCCACAACGAGACCGGCGCACTCGCGCTGTACGAGGCGCACGGCATGCGCCTGCACTTCGCGGTGGACACCTGGGAGCTGACATTGCACTCGCAGGGGTGACAGCCGCGAGACGCGAGGGTGCAATCGGTCCAACGAGGAGTGTTCCGGCCCCCACATAGGGTGACATTGGGCCCTAAGTGAGTCTTGGGAGCCATAGGAGGCACTCCATGCGCGGAGCCACCCACGTCACGTGGGCCGCATGTGCGGTGGCCGTCGCCCTCGCGGCGACGGCCTGCGGCGGAAGCGACAGCGGCGGGGGCGGCGGTGGCGCCGGAATCGTCAGTTCCTCCTGGGGTGACCCGCAGAACCCGCTGGAGCCGGCCAACACCAACGAGGTGCAGGGCGGCAAGGTCCTCGACATGCTCTTCCGGGGCCTCAAGCGGTACGACCCGAAGACCGGCGAGGCCAAGAACATGCTGGCCGAGAGCATCACGACGACCGACAGCCAGAACTTCACGGTCACCCTGAAGGACGGCTGGAAGTTCAGCAACGACGAGCCGGTCACCGCCCAGTCCTTCGTGGACGCCTGGAACTACGGCGCGGACGTCCGCAACAAGCAGAACAACGCACCGTTCTTCTCGAACATCGTCGGCTACGACGACGTCCACCCCGCCTCCGGTGAACCCAAGGCCAAGACGATGTCCGGGCTGGTCGTGAAGAACCCCAAGACCTTCACCGTCGCCCTGAAGAACAAGTTCTCCACCTGGCCCGAGACCCTCGGCTACCAGGCCTTCTCCCCGCTGCCCAAGGCCTTCTTCACCGATCACGCCGGCTGGCTGAACAAGCCGGTCGGCAACGGCCCGTACACGGTGGACTCGTACACCAAGGGCACCGGCATGAAGCTGCGCACCTGGGACGCCTACCCCGGTGAGGACAAGGCGCAGAACAGCGGCGTCGACCTCAAGGTCTACACCGACAACAACACGGCCTACACGGACCTGATCTCCGGCAACCTCGACCTCGTCGACGACGTCCCCGCGCAGCAGCTCAAGAACGTCAAGAACGACCTCGGCGACCGGTACATCAACCAGCCCGCCCTCATCATCCAGACCCTCACCTTCCCGCTGTACGACCCGCAGTGGAACAAGGAGGGCATGCAGAACGTCCGCCGCGGCATCTCCATGGCGATCAACCGCGACGAGATCACCAAGCAGATCTTCCGCGAGACCCGCACCCCGGCCAAGGACTGGACCTCTCCCGCCCTGGGCGAGAAGGGCGGCTTCAACGCCACCCTGTGCGGCGACGCCTGCACGTACGACCCGGCCGCGGCCAAGAAGCTCATCCAGGACGCCGGCGGGCTCCCCGGCGGCAAGGTCACGCTGACCTCGAACGTCGACACCGGCTCGCACCGCGAGTGGATGGACGCCGTCTGCAACAGCATCAACAACGCGCTCGGCGAAGGCCCGGTCTGCACGGTGAACCCGGTCGGCACCTTCGCCGACTTCCGCAACCAGCAGAGCGCCTACAAGCTGACCGGCCCGTTCCGATCCGGCTGGCAGGCCGACTACCCGCTGATCCAGAACTTCCTCCAGCCGCTCTACTACACCGGCGCCTCCTCCAACTACGGGAAGTTCAGCAACCCGGAGTTCGACAAGCTCGTCGACGAGGCCAATCAGGAGAGCGACGCCGCCAAGGCCATCGCGAAGTTCCAGGACTCCGAGAAGATCCTCGCCGCGCAGATGCCGTCCATCCCCCTCTGGTACCAGAACGGCAGCGCGGGCTACGCCGAGCGGCTCTCCGACGTGGCCCTCAACCAGTTCAGCGTCCCCGTCTACAACGAGATCAAGGTCAGCTGACCCCCTGTCGGATCGATCCTGGAGCAGTGCATGGGACGTTATGTGATCCGGCGGCTGCTCCAGATGATCCCGGTGTTCATCGGCAGCACGTTCCTGATCTTCTTCATGGTGTACGCGCTCGGCGACCCGGTCGCCGCCCTCTTCGGCGACAAGGCCCCCGACCCCGCCACCGCCGCGCGCATCCGCAAGGACCTCTACCTCGACCGGCCCCTGTGGCAGCAGTACCTCCACTACATGGGCCAGATCTTCCAGGGCGACTTCGGCACCGCCTTCAACGGCCAGCCGGTCACCGAGCTGATGGCCTCGGCCTTCCCCGTCACCCTGCGCCTGACCATCGTCGCGATCTTCTTCGAGATCGTCATCGGCATCACCCTCGGCGTGATCAGCGGGCTGCGCCGCGGCAAGTCCGTCGACACCACCGTGCTGGTGCTCACCCTCGTCGTCATCTCCGTGCCGACGTTCGTCACGGGCTACCTGCTCCAGTACCTCTTCGGCGTCAAATGGGGCTGGGTGCGGCCCACCGTCTCCCCGGACGCCCCCTTCAACGAGCTGATCCTGCCCGGCATCGTGCTCGCCCTGGTCTCCCTCGCGTACGTCACCCGGCTCTCGCGCACCTCCATCGCCGAGAACGTCAAGGCCGACTACGTGCGCACCGCCACCGCCAAGGGCCTGCCGCGCCACCGGGTCGTCACCCGGCACCTGCTGCGCAACTCGCTCATCCCCGTCGTCACGTTCATCGGCACCGACATCGGCGCCCTGATGGGCGGCGCCATCGTCACCGAGCGGATCTTCAACATCCACGGCGTCGGTTACCAGCTCTACCAGGGCATCCTGCGCAACAACTCCCCGACGGTGGTCGGCTTCGTGACCATCCTCGTCATCGTCTTCCTGCTGGCGAACCTGCTCGTCGACCTGCTGTACGCGGTCCTGGACCCGAGGATCCGTTATGCCTGAGCGCAGCGAGCCCGTCTACGACCCACTCGAACCGGGAGAGGGGGAGGCCATCGCACCCACCGGCCAGGGCGGCCCCATGGATCTCGCGCTGGACGAGGCCGAAAGCCTCGAGAAGCCGTTGGGCGACGCCCCCACCGGGCCCGGGCCGCAGGAGAAGGCCCGGTCCCTGTGGTCCGACGCGTGGCACCAGCTGCGCCGCAACCCCGTCTTCATCATCTCCTCGCTGATGATCCTCTTCCTCGTGGTCATCGCGATCTGGCCGCAGCTCATCGCGAGCGGCGACCCGCTGCAGTGCGACCTGTCCAAGTCCCAGCAGGGTTCCGCCCCCGGCCACCCCTTCGGCTACGACACCCAGGGCTGCGACGTCTACACCCGCACCGTCTACGGAGCCCGCGCCTCCATCACCGTCGGCGTCTGCGCCACGCTCGGCGCCGCCCTGCTCGGCTCCGTGCTCGGCGGGCTCGCCGGGTTCTTCGGCGGCTGGGGCGACGCCCTGCTCTCCCGCGTCGCGGACATCTTCTTCGGCATCCCCGTCGTCCTCGGCGGCCTGGTCTTCCTGTCCGTGGTCACCAGCACCACCGTCTGGCCGGTCGTCGGCTTCATCGTGCTCCTCGGCTGGCCGCAGATCGCCCGCATCGGCCGCGGCTCCGTCATCACCGCCAAACACAACGACTACGTCCAGGCCGCCCGCGCCCTGGGCGCCGGCAACGGCCGGATGCTGCTGCGGCACGTGGCGCCCAACGCCATCGCCCCCGTCATCGTCGTCGCTACCATCGCCCTGGGCACGTACATCGCCCTG
Organism: Streptomyces sp. NPDC059456; assembly: GCF_042750055.1. Lineage (NCBI taxonomy): Bacteria > Bacillati > Actinomycetota > Actinomycetes > Kitasatosporales > Streptomycetaceae > Streptomyces > Streptomyces sp. NPDC059456. The sequence goes on along the minus strand of NZ_JBHYVA010000234.1, from coordinate 4,413 downwards.
GAGGCCACCCTGTCCTTCCTCGGGGTCGGCCTGCGCCCGCCCACCGTCTCCTGGGGCATCGACATCTCCAACGCGGCCTCGCAGATCCGCAACGCCCCGCACATGCTGCTCTGGCCGGCGGGCGCGCTGAGCCTGACCGTGCTCGCGTTCATCATGCTCGGCGACGCGGTGCGCGACGCCCTCGACCCCAAGCTGCGCTGAGGAGTGGGCACCATGCTGCTCGAAGTCCGGGACCTCCATGTGGAGTTCCGTACGCGGGACGGAGTCGCCAAGGCCGTCAACGGCGTCCACTACTCGGTGGACGAGGGCGAAACGCTCGCCGTGCTCGGCGAATCGGGCTCGGGCAAGTCGGTCACCGCGCAGGCCGTGATGGGGATCCTGGACGTGCCGCCCGGCCGGATCTCGGGCGGCGAGATCCTGTTCAAGGGCCGGGACCTGCTGAAGATGAAGGAGGACGAGCGGCGCAGGATCCGCGGCGCCGAGATGGCGATGATCTTCCAGGACGCCCTGTCCTCCCTGAACCCGGTGCTCAGCGTGGGCGCCCAGCTCGGGGAGATGTACGAGGTCCACCGCGGAATGTCCCGCAAGGCCGCCAGGGCCAGGGCCGTCGAGCTGATGGAACGGGTGAAGATCCCGGCGGCGAAACAGCGGGTGGGGGACTACCCGCACCAGTTCTCGGGCGGCATGCGCCAGCGCATCATGATCGCGATGGCGCTGGCCCTGGAGCCCTCCCTGATCATCGCGGACGAGCCGACGACGGCGCTGGACGTCACCGTCCAGGCCCAGGTGATGGATCTGCTCGCGGAGCTCCAGCGGGAACTCGGCATGGGGCTGATCCTGATCACCCACGACCTCGGCGTGGTCGCGGACGTCGCGGACAAGATCGCGGTCATGTACGCGGGCCGGATCGTCGAGGCGGCCCCCGTGCAGCAGATCTACGCCGCGCCCGCGCACCCGTACACGAGGGGCCTGCTCGACTCCATCCCGCGCCTGGACCAGAAGGGCCGGGAGCTGTACGCGATCAAGGGCCTGCCGCCGAACCTGCTGGCCATCCCGCCCGGCTGCGCCTTCAACCCGCGCTGCCCGATGGCGCAGGCCGTCTGCCGCACCGACGTCCCGCCGCTCGCGGACGTCGCACCGGACCGGACGAGCGCGTGCTTCTTCTGGAAGGAGTGCCTCGGTGGCTGAGACCATCCTGGAGGTCAGGGACCTCGTCAAGCACTACCCGCTGACCCGGGGCATCCTGTTCAAGAAGCAGGTCGGCGCGGTGAAGGCGGTCGACGGGGTCTCCTTCGGCCTCGGCCGCGGCGAAACGCTCGGCATCGTCGGCGAGTCCGGCTGCGGGAAGTCCACCGTCGCCAAGATGCTGGTCAACCTCGAGCGCCCGACGTCCGGCGCGATCTCGTACAAGGGCGAGGACATCACCCGGCTCTCGGGCCGCGCCCTCAAGGCCGTCCGGCGCAACATCCAGATGGTGTTCCAGGATCCGTACACCTCGCTCAACCCCCGCATGACGGTCGGCGACATCATCGGGGAGCCGTACGACATCCACCCGGAGGTGGCTCCGAAGGGCGACCGGCGCCGCAGGGTGCAGGAGCTCCTGGACGTCGTGGGCCTGAACCCGGAGTACATCAACCGGTACCCGCACCAGTTCTCCGGCGGACAGCGCCAGCGCATCGGCATCGCCCGCGGCCTCGCGCTGCGGCCGGAGGTGATCGTGGCGGACGAGCCGGTCTCCGCGCTCGACGTCTCGGTCCAGGCCCAGGTGGTCAACCTCCTGGAACGGCTCCAGAGCGAGTTCGACCTGTCGTACGTGTTCATCGCGCACGACCTCTCGATCGTGCGGCACATCTCCGACCGGGTCGGCGTGATGTACCTCGGCCGGGTGGTGGAGATCGGCACCGACACCCAGATCTACGACCACCCCACCCACCCGTACACCCAGGCCCTGCTGTCGGCCGTGCCCGTCCCGGACCCGCAGGCCCGCGCCCACCGCGAGCGGATCATCCTGACCGGCGACGTGCCCTCCCCGGCCAACCCGCCCTCGGGCTGCCCCTTCCGCACCCGCTGCTGGAAGGCGCAGCAGCGGTGCACGGACGAGGTCCCGCTGCTGGCCGTCCCCGAGGCGTTCCGCACCGGCCCGGCGGCCCACCCCTCGGCCTGTCACTTCGCGGCGGAGAAGCAGGTCGTCCCGGCGCCCGGGGACCTCCCGCCGCCGCCGGCCCCGCCGCCGTCCCCGCCGGCCGGGCCGGTGAAGGAGTGACCGGCACGACCGAGGGGCGAAATCCGGCCACCCCGCGTGGATTCGCTCCGTTAGGGTCGCCTTCCCGCCAACACGCTTTACATACAGGCAACTTGACCGTATCTGTCCCGAGATCTGGGGCGTGCAGCCTGGGTCCCGTGCGGCCGTGCGGGTGCCGACAACCGGCCGGGGAGGCGTACGGCCTCCCCGGCCGACCTCCCCCGTGACCCTGCGCATGCGCGGCATGCGCCGCTCGTGCTGCCGGAATTCGATCGATGCGCTGGTACGGATAGTTATGATCCGTAGCGCACGGTGGGTATGACTCCGCCGAGCACTGAGTACGAGTACGCGTACCGATGTCCGCTCGACGTGGAGGTGAAACGCCGTGGCACTCTCGATCTCGGCCGTGGTGCTGCTGGCGATCGTCGTCTTCCTGCTGGTCCGCCGGTCGGGCCTGAAGGCGGGACACGCCGCTGTCTGTGTGCTCCTCGGTTTCTACCTGGCGAGTTCGACCATCGCCCCGACCCTCAGCCAGCTGACCACCAACGTGGCCAGCATGATCAGCGGCCTCAAGCTGTAGGACGACCCCGCCGGCTCGTAGTCTTGCCCCATGAACGGTCTTCCCGCCCGTCGTCTGCTCCTCGTGCACGCACACCCGGACGACGAGTCGATCAACAACGGCGTCACCATGGCCAAGTACGCGGCCGAGGGTGCCCACGTCACGCTGGTGACCTGCACCCTCGGTGAGGAGGGCGAGGTCATCCCGCCCGGGCTCGCCCACCTGGCGCCCGACCGCGACGACACCCTCGGCGCCCACCGCGTCGGCGAGCTCGCCGCCGCCATGGCCGAACTGGGCGTCACCGACCACCGGTTCCTCGGCGGCCCCGGCCGCTTCCGGGACTCCGGGATGATGGGCGCCGAGCAGAACCGCCGGCCCGGCTCCTTCTGGTCGGCCGGCGTGGACGAGGCCGCGGCCCATCTGGTCGAGGTCATCCGCGAGGTGCGCCCGCAGGTGCTCGTCACCTACGACCCGGACGGCGGCTACGGGCACCCCGACCACATCCAGGCCCACCGGGTCGCCATGCGCGGTGCGGAACTGGCCGCGGAGCCCTCGTACCGCCGGGACCTCGGCGACCCGTGGCCGATCGAGAAGATCTACTGGAACCGGGTCCCGCGGTCGGTGGTCGAGGAGGGCTTCGCCCGGCTGGCGCAAGCCGCCCCCAAGACGCCCTTCCCGGGGGTGGCTTCGCCGGACGACGTGCCCGGGGTCGTCCCCGACGACCGGATCACCGCCGAGATCGCCGCCGACGAGGCCTTCGTCGCGGCCAAGACGGCCGCGATGCGCGCCCACGCCACCCAGATCGCCGTGGACGGGGCGTTCTTCGCGCTCTCCAACGACCTCGCGCAGCCGCTGTTCGCCCGCGAGTACTACGAACTGGCCGAAGGCCGCCCGGCCGCCCCGGCGGGCGAGCGCGAGCACGACCTCTTCGCGGGGGTGCGGGCATGACCACGGCCCTGAACCCCGCGCGGATCGCCGTCCTGCTCGCCCTGTTGGTCCTGGGCGCGCTGACCGGCGCGGCCGGCTGGCTCGTCGTGGACCTGTGGTTCCCCGGCGGACTGCTGCTGGCACTGCTGGCGCTCTTCGGGCTCTTCCTCGGCGGCCGGATCGCCGTCGGGAGCGGGCTCGGGGTGGGCGCCGGGGCGATCGGCTGGTTCCTCGCCTACGTGCTGCTCGGCGTTCCGCGCCCCGAGGGGGACTTCCTGCTCGGTTCGTCCGGAATCGGCATGTACGCCTACCTTTTGGGCGGGACGGTGCTCGCTGTGATGTGTGCCACGCTCCGCGGCCCGTTCGAAGGATCGGTTTCGGCCGCGCGGTCCGGCAAGTGACGTGGCGTTGAACTCGGTCGGGGTGTGTCCCCACGGGCGTTGGGGCAGGGCCCGCGGGCTGCTCGGAAGGGGTGCGGAGGGGGCGAAGGGGAACCCCTGATTCCCCTAGGACAGTTGCGCGAGGGCGTCGGCCAGTATGGTGGTCGGGCCGCCGAGCTGCCCGCGCACGGCACGCGGGCGGCGGAGCCAACCGGGAGAACCTGCCTTGAGTCGTGAAACCGACAGTTCGTCCTCCGGGCCCCAGGGGCGCGCTGGAGCCGCCAACCCCTCGGGAACGCGCCCGA
>NZ_JBHYVA010000233.1:0-11235 GCF_042750055.1 Streptomyces sp. NPDC059456 | reverse complement strand
CGGCAGAGGCGCTACATGACCAGGCGATCCGAAGCCCGGCCGGCGCCCCGCCCGGCCGGGGCAGGAACGGGGGACCCGGCCGGCCGGGTGGCCCGCCGGCGCGCCCGGGCCCGCGGCCGCCATCCGGGCGGGAGGCCCGTCGACAGGCCGTGGTCCTCCTCCGTGTCCCCCGTGCTGCGCACGGCGGCGGAGTACTGCTGGCGGCTCCTGGTGGTCGGGGCGGTCGTCTACACGGTGTTCATGGTGCTGGGGCGGTTCCACGAGGTCGGCGTGGCCGTGTTCCTCGGGCTCGTCGGTACGGCCCTGCTGCGGCCGGTGGCCGATCTGCTGGCCCGGTGGGTCCCCCGCTCCCTCGCCGTGGCCTGCGCGCTCCTGGGCAGCATCGTGCTCGCGCTGGGCGCGCTCGCGTTCGTCGGGGAGACCGTGGCCGCGGAGTGGAACTCGCTCGTGGCGGAGTTCCGCGCGGGGCTGGGCCGGCTCGAACCCCTGCTGGAGCGGCCTCCGCTGCGGCTGAGCCCGCACGCCCTGGAGGACGTGCGGGACCGGATCGGCTCGTACCTCTCCAGCCATCGGTCGAGCCTGCTCAGCACCGCCGTGAGCGGCGCCGGGCGGCTGGTGGAGGCACTGACCGTGGTGGCGCTGTCGCTGTTCTGCTCGGTGTTCTTCATCCATTCGGGTGATCGGCACTGGCGCTGGATCTGCTCCCAGCTGCCACGGGGCATCCAGCAGCGCGTCTCGGTCGGCGGTCGGGCCGCCTGGCGGACGTTCACCGGGTACACGCACGGCATCGTGCTCGTCGCGGCGACCAACGCCGTCCTGGTGGGGGTCGCGCTGTACGCCCTGGGCGTCCCGCTGGCGGTGCCGCTCGCGCTGCTGGAGTTCTTCGCCGCGTTCGTCCCGCTGATCGGGTCCCCGGTCGCGCTCGCGGTGGCCGTGGTCGTCGCGCTGGCCGCGAAGGGGCCGCTGATCGCCGCGCTCGTGGTCGCCCTGATCGTGATCATCGGGCAGATCGAGGGGCATCTGCTGCATCCGATCGTGATGAGCTGGGCGGTGCGGCTGCACCCGGTGGTCGTGGCCCTGTCGGTGGTCGCGGGGGCGATCGCCGCGGGCGTGCTGGGCGCGGTGGTCGCGGTGCCGCTGGTGTCGGTCGTCTGGGCGGTCCGCCAGGCCCTGCGGTCACCGGAGGCAGGGCTCTGAGCTGCGATTTCACCGGTGGGCGGCTTCATGTGACCCGGAAGGGGGTATATCCCTGTGGACAGCTCACGAGACGGCCGTACCGCAGTCGGTCTGCGGCACGACCCCCCGTCGGAGGAGCAGGAACCCAGATGTCGTTGCCGTATGCAGAGATCACCGCAGGCATTCCGCAGGACACGCTGAGCGTGAGCACCGGCGAGGCCCGGGCCCTGTCGGGGGCGCTGTTCCACCGGCTGCGGGCCCTCGACGAGGGCAGCGCGGACTACTCGTACGTGCGCAACACCCTCGTCGAGCTCAACCTGAGCCTGGTGAAGTTCGCCGCCCGCCGGTTCCGCGGCCGCAGCGAACCGATGGAGGACATCATCCAGGTCGGCACGATCGGCCTGATCAAGGCGATCAACCGGTTCGACCCGGAACGCGGGGTGGAGTTCGCCACCTTCGCGATGCCGACCATCGTCGGCGAGATCAAGCGGTTCTTCCGCGACACCAGCTGGGCCGTGAAGGTCCCCCGGCGGCTCCAGGAGCTGCGGATCGACGCCGCCAAGGCGCACGACGCGCTGGAGCAGGACCTCGGCCGCGAGCCCACGGACGCCGAGCTGGCGGGGCACCTGAACGTCACGCCCGAGGAGCTCGTCGAGGGGCAGAAGGCGGCACACGCCTACTCCGCGCGTTCCCTGGACGCGCCGGCGCAGGAGGAGGGCGAGCGGAACTCCTGCGCGGACCGGCCCTCGCTCGGCGAGGAGGAGGCGGCGTACGACACCATCGAGTGCCTGGAGTCCCTCAAGCCGGTCCTGGCCGGGCTGCCCGCCCGCGAGCGCACCCTGCTCTCGCTGCGCTTCGGTGACGGACTGACCCAGTCGGAGATCGGGGAGCGGCTGGGGCTGTCCCAGATGCACGTCTCGCGGCTGCTCAACCGGACGCTGACCACCTTGCGGGCGAGCCTGCTGGAGGACCCGCAGCCTAAGCCGTGACCCGCCCCGCCGGCGCTCCCGCCGCGTCCGCCGGTCCGGTGCCCGCCGGCGACGGGGGTGCTCGGGGCTCCCGCCGCCGACGGGGTGCCGGTCCGGCCGGCTAGGAACCGATGGCCTGGGCGAAGGTGAACACGCGGTCCGGGTCCACGCGCTTCTTGATCTCCACGAGCCGCGGATAGTTGGCGCCGTAGTACGCGGTGCGCCAGTCGGGCAGGTCCGGGTCGATGAAGTTCTGGTACGCGCCCTCCCCCACGTACGGCGCGACGGCCTCCCGCAGCCCCGCCAGCCAGCGCAGGTTCGCCTCCACGGCGGCCGGACCGTCCTGTTCGGCCCAGGAGGTGTCCATGCTGACCAGGAAGCGTGCGTCGCGGTGGACGAACGCGGTGGCGTCGGGCGCCACCCGGTTGATCGCGCCGCCCCAGGTGTACAGGGCCAGACCGCAGCCGTCCGGGTTGCCGCTGCCGGGCCAGTCGGCGAGCCGGGCCAGCACGGCGGCCACGGCCTCGTCGGGCAGCGGACCGGCGGCGAAGTTCGTCCGGGCGGCGAACGCCCCGGCGGAGGTTTCGTGCAGCAGGTGGTCCTGGGCCTCCCAGAAGGTGTGGTCGGCGATGTCCGCGCGCAGGGGCGGGGCCGTGGCGAGGACCGGGGCGAGGAGTTCGCGCAGCTCGCCCTGCGGGCCGAGGTGCAGTCCGACGGCGGAGACCACGGGGTCGCGGCCGGCGGCGGTGCTGACGCCGAGGCGGACCGAGAACGCGTCGGGGGCGTGCCCTGCGGCCTCCTGCACCGCCGCGAAGGCCGCGAGGGCCGCGGCGGCGTCCGCCCCGTCCCACAGCAGCAGGCAGGTGGAGACGTCGGCGACCGGGCGGGCCTGGAAGGTGAAGGACAGGTTGATGCCGAAGTTGCCGCCCCCACCGCCGCGGCAGGCCCAGAACAGATCCGGATTCTGCCGGTCGTCGCAGGTCAGCACCTGTCCGTCGGCGGTCATGAGGGTGGTGCTGACGAGGGCGTCCGCGGTCAGTCCCAGGGTGCGCGAGGTGGCGGCCGAGCCGCCGCCGAGGGTGAGGCCGGCGATGCCGACCGAGGCTCCGTTGCCCAGCGCGAACGCCATCTCGTGAGGCCGGAGGGCGGCGTAGGCGGCGGCCGTGCGGGCCCCGCCGGCGGCCGTGACGAGCCCGGTGGAGCCGTCCGCGGACACGCTGTCGAGGGCGCTGAGGTCGATGACGAGACCGGTGTTGACGGAGTGGCCCGCGTAGCTGTGGCCGCCGCTGCGGGCGACGAGGCCGACGCCCGTGTCCCGGGCCCAGGCCAGGGCGTGCGCCACGTCGGCGTGGTCGGCCACGGACACGGCGCCGGCCGGGGTGGTGGACGCGTAGCGGGTGTTGAACGGGGCACTGGATTCGCGGAAGCCGGCGTCGCCGGGCCGCAGGACGCGGCCCGTCACCGTCTTCGCCAGACGCTGCCAGTCCGCCTCGGACGCGCGGTTCACCGGACCTCCTCGATGTAGGAGATCCCCGTCGCGGCGTGCGGGCCGTAGCGCTCCCAGACCTCGCGCAGCCGCAGACGGCCGTCCTCCACGACCTCGGGGGTGTTGACGGTGCGTCCGCAGACCACCTCGCCGGTCGCGAACACGAGGGTGTAGCCCATGGACAGGGTGCCGTCGGGCGTGCAGGTGCCGACGGTCCAGCCGCGCCGCACCTCGCCGCCGAGGACCTCGCCCCAGACCAGGTCGCCCTGTTGGTGGTAGACGGCGACGGTACGGAGGTCGCCCTGCGGTTTGCGGAACCTGCGGCCATCGTAGTTGATCACGAGGCCTCGCCCTCGGCCGCGTCGTCACCGGCGTCGGGCGAGGGCTGCCCGGCGAGGAACTCGGCCGCCGTGCTCCGGCTCCACCAGATCGCGTAGTAGGAGAAGTCCTCGTCGTGCTCGTTGACGATGTGGTGCTCGACTCCGCCCTTCATCAGGGCGATGTCCCCCGCCGCGAGCCGGCGGCGGCGGCCGTTGCAGACCACGTCGGCGCGGCCGGCCATGGCGATGAACATCTCGCGTTCGTGGTGGGCGTGGGCCTCCGTCACGTCACCGGGGCGCAGGACGCACCACGCACCGCGGAACGGCGTTTCGAGCCCGGGCCACGGATGCAGCAGCTTGAGGTCCAGGCCGTGTTCCCGGAGCAGGTGGTCCGGCTCCGCAGTGCGCATGTCCACGTCGGGCTGTTCCTGGTCGGTCAACGTTCCGCTCCGATCGACGTCTCGGTGTTCCGGTATTCCGGTCTTCGGGCGTTCCGGTGTTCGGGCGTTCCGATATTCGGGAATTCCGGCGAAGGGCGACGTCGGCCAGGCTAGAAGCAGGCGACTCCCTTTCGACAGGGGAATTGTTCCCCAGTCGAAAGGGAATCTGCGGCGCCGGACGGCGTGCGGGCGCATCGGCGGGATCAGCCGTGCCCGAGACCCGCGTCCCGGGCGAGGACTATGGCCTGGGACCGGTCGGCCACGCCGAGTTTTCCGAATATCGCGGAGACCCGATTGCTGATGGTCTTGGAGGCGAGCACGAGTTCCCGGGCTATGGCCGCATTCGACTTTCCGGCGGCGATGCGTTCGAGGACCTCCCGCTCCCGGTTGGTCAGCTGCGGGAAGGGGTACGCGTACGGCCCGGCCGGCGCCGGGCCCAGCAGGGCCCCCAGCCGGTTGGCGATCGACTTGTCGACGATGCCCTCGCCGGCCGCGACGGCCTGGATGCCGCGCAGGATCTGGTCCGCGTCGGCCCGCTTGAAGAGGTAGCCGCGCGCGCCGGCCTGGAGGGCGGCCGTGATGACCCGGTCGTCGTCGACCGAGCTGAACACGAGGATGCCCGTCTCCGGCCATAATCCCAGCACCTCGGATATCACCCGTGTGCCCGCGCGTTCGTCCATGAGCGGGTCGACCACGAGGACGTCGGGCCGGCAGCGGGAGGTCTCCGCGATCACCTCGTCCGCCGTCGCGGCCTCGCCGACGACGCGCACCCCGCCGGAGCGCTCCAGGACGGAGCGGACGCCGTGGCGGATCGCGGGCTGCGCGTCGGCGAGCACGACGGTGACGGTGGCGCGCGGTCTGGCGACGACGGCGAGATCGCCGTCCGGCCGCCCGGCGAACTCCCGGTGCGCCTCACCTTGTGACGAGAGCGGCCAGAGCAACCCCTTGATGTCTGCTGTCTGATGCATTTCTACCTTCCCCCCGACTCGATCTTTTACGGCGGCGCACGTCGACCGGCCGTTACCAGAATGGTGCAGAGGCCAGTCTTACCGCAACGGTCGGGGGGATATCCGCGCAGCGCGATAATCATGTCGGCAGTGACATTCACATCCGGCCACGTCAGTTTTCGGCGGAGTCTGCCACTCCTACCTCTTGCGCTCGACGAAGAATTGCTTCCCGGTCCCGCCAATGCGCCCAGAATGCTCCGGTGTACCCGAGTCCACTGAGACTGGTCAGGAACGGATTGTCCGCGTAGTTGTTGTCGTGCTCACTGGATCCTGCGAGCGTCGGCAGCATGACCCGGTGGTGGTCGGAGGGGTCGACGAGCTCCCACAGCAGCTCCACGGACCGGCTCCACCGTCCGGAGGGGTCCCTGACCGTTTCGACGTCCTCCAGGAGATCCGGTGAAAAGTAGCAGACGAGGCGGAAGTTGCCCGACTCGTCGAACATGAACTGCCGCTCGTACTCGACCGGGCCCGAGCACTTCGCCAGCGGCTTCAGCACGATCGGCCCGGTGGCCGTGTTCGACTGCAGTCCGGGCACCGTGCGCACCCCGTCGCACTGCTCGGCGATCGCCATGCCGAGCGGTGTGTGCGGGAAGAGCCGCAGCCCCAGGGAGAAGCCGGTCACGGTGGCGTCGAGGGCCATGAACGCCTCGACGCATTCGCGCATGGACCGGTGCGTCTCCCCCGGCATCCCGAACAGCGCCTCGACCATGGTCATCATGCCGTGGGCGTGGCACAGCCGGACGAGCTTCTCGGTGTCGGCGAAGGAGTAGTACGTGGTGCCCTTGCCGGTGACCTTCCAGCCTTGCAGCATGTCCGCGCGGACGTGGTCGGACCCGACGTTCACCCCGCGGCAGCCGGCGGCCGCGAGCAGTTCGGCGAACTCCTCGTCGAACGGCGACGGCTGGCAGTACACCCACAGCCGCAGCTGGTTCAGCGGGTTGCCGGGGTCCGCGTGCTTGCGCCGGACGATCTCGCGCAGCAGCGCCTTCGCGTGGGAGATCGCCAGGTTGAACTCGGAGTCGGTGGTGTGCTGGTCGAGGATCCCCTGCGCGGCGAGGGACTGCATCTCGTCGACCACGGCGGCGACGTCGCGCCGCCCGGTCCGGGTGCCCTTCGCGTCCGGCTCGACGCAGTGCGAACAGCGGTAGGTGCAGCCGTTCTTGGTGAGGATGCCGGCCAGCCCGCCGCGCTGGTAGTACAGCAGGTTGTCCACCTTGCGGGGCGAACCGGAGCGCCGCAGGTACGTGCCCGCCCGGTCGACCTGCCACACGCGGTCCTCGAACTGCCCGGCGGGCCGCACGGGGGCGGTGGGACGGGAGGTCAGGGTGAGCGCCGGCGGCGGTACGCGGGTGACGCCGTCCTCGGTGTTGCGCAGGAGGCCGGAGACCGTGCCCGTGTCGCGTCCGGTGGCCAGCGCGTCGGCGAGGTCGCAGATGATCTGCTCCCCGGGCCCCTTCACGCCGAAGTCGATGCCGAAGTAGTCGACCAGCGCGAAGGGCATGGAGGAGAAGCCGATGCCGCCGCCGACGATCGGGGCGTCGGTCAGCCGCCGTATCTCGGTGATGATCTCCTTGTGCTCCCCGATGAAGGGGCGCTGCTCGAATGCGTAGACCGTGTCGGTGTTGCGGATGGTGACGCCCACGAGCAGGGGGCTGCGGTCCCCGAAATACTCGCAGAGGTAGGACTTCCAGTCCTCCCGGTGAAAGGTGAGGTCGACCACCTCGACCTCGAAGTCGGCGGCCTCCAGCGAGGTGGTCAGCACGTCGAGCGCATAGGGCGCGATCGGCGGGTGCACCTTGTTGGGGTTGACCAATAACACAAGGCCTCTGCCCATCGGTTGTTTCCTTCCTTTACTTGACGATGCCGAGGCAGATGCCGAATTCGGGCTTCGAGCCGAGCAGGTACGCGCCGGCCGACTGGAGGATCCGGTCCTGGGCGGTCGCGTGCTGGCACATGGTGGTGGTGTCGCGCATCCACCGGTCCATCGGCGAGGACTGGTGGATCGACCAGGTCTGGAGCAGGTCGAAGAGCCGGATGACGATCGAGCGCGCGGTGCGGAAGGCGTGCACCCAGGCGATCGGCGACGCGGCGCGCTCCTCGGGAGCGAGGTCGTCCAGGGTGCCCCCGGCGGCCAGCACCTCCCACTGGCGCTGCTGGCTCGCGTACACCCCGCTCCGGGTGGCGAGGAAGTCCGCCTCGCACTCGGCGAGTGTGACCTGGGTCCGGAAGTGGTCCTTCCACGCCACGCCGGTCATCCGGTCGACCCGGGTCCGGGCGATGTCCCGCGCGTGGTCCAGGGCGGCCCGGGCCACCCCGAGCGCCACGCCGCACATGCTGCGCGTGAAGGCGTCCGGCTGGGCGAGGGGGCCGGGCCTGCCCCGCACCTTGCCGAAGGTGTACGTGTGCTCCTCGGGCACGAACACGTCGGCCATCGTGTAGTCGCAACTGCCGGTGCCGCGCATGCCCGTGGTGTGCCAGTTGTCGATGACCTCCACCTTGGCCCGGGGCACCAGGAACTGCCGCGACTCGTGCGGGTTGCTGCCGTCCGGGCTCGCGTACGGCGTGCCGTCCTGGTAGACGAACGCACCCGACGTCACCCAGTCGGCATGGGTGATCCCGCTGCCGAACGACCACCGGCCGGAGAGCCGGAAGCCGCCGGGGACCCGCTCGGCGTGGCCCGTCGGCTGGAGCAGCCCGGCGGTGATCGTGTCCGGGGTCGGGAAGATCTCCTTGGCTACCCGCTCGTCGAGGAAGGCGCTGAAGATGCCGCCGCTCGCGCCCATCACCGCGCACCAGGCCGCGGAGGCGTCCCCGTGCGCCAGCGTCTCGACGACCCGGGTCTGCTCCGTCGTGGTCAGTGCCAGGCCGCCCAGTTCGCGGCCGAAGGCCATCCGGAACACACCGGCGTCGCGCAGCATGTCCACCACGTCGGCCGGCAGCCGCCGCGCCCCTTCGATCTCCGCCGACCGCTCGCGCAGCAGCGGCGCCAGTTCCCTCGCCCGCGCGAGGAGTTCCGCCGCGGTGGCGGGCACCGCGGCCTCCGGATTTCCGGTCGTGTTCATGTGATCGCCTTTCATCCGGCCCTACTTGACGATGCCGAGGCTCATCCGGAACTTGGGCGGCCGGCCCAGCAGGTAGGCGCCGCCGGATTCGAGGATCAGGTCGGAGGCGGCGACGTGCTGGCACATGGTCGCGGTGTCCCGCATCCAGCGGTCCATCGGCGAGGACCGGTTGATCGACCAGGCCTGGAGCAGGTCGTAGAGCCGGTTCACGATCGCCCGCGAGGACCGGAAGGCGTGCACCCAGGCGAGCGAGGACGCGGCCCGCTCGGTGGCGGTGAGGTCGTCCAGGGTGCCGCCCTGCGCCAGTACGTCCCAGTGCCGCTGCGAGCTGCTGTGGACGCCGCTGCGGGCGGCGTTGAACTCCGCCTCGCATTCGGCGAGGGTGACCTGGACGCGGAAGAGGTCCGCCCACGGCGTGTTGGTCATCTTGTCCACCCGGGTGAGCGCGGTCTCCCGGACGTGGTCCAGGGCGGCGCGGGCCACCCCGAGCGGCACCGAGCACAGGCTGCGCATGAAGGAGTCGGGCTGGGCGATCGGGGTGTCGGTCCGGCCCCGCACCTTGTAGAAGGTGTAGGTGTGTTCCTCGGGCACGAACACGTCGGTGATCGTGTAGTCGCTGCTGCCGCTGCCGCACAGGCCGGTGGTGTCCCAGTTCCCGACGACCTCGACCTCGTGGGCCGGCACCAGGAACTGGCGCGACGCGTGCGCGTTGCTGCCGTCCGGACTCGCCCACGGCTTGCCGTCCTGGTAGATGAACGCACCCGACGTCACCCAGTCGGCATGGGTGATCCCGCTGCCGAACGACCACCGGCCCGTCAGCCGGAAGCCGCCGGGGACCCGCTCGGCGTGCCCCGCCGGCGCGATCAGCCCGGCAGTGATCATGTCCAGGCTCGGGAACACCCCCTTGACCACGGCGGGGTCGAGGAAGTTGCTGATCGCCCCGGTCATCGCGCCGATCGCCGCGCACCAGCCGGCCGAGGCGTCCCCGTAGGCCAGCGTTTCCACGACCTCGGCCTGCTGCACCGACGTCAGTTCGGGGCCGCCCCACTCGGGCCCGAAGCACATCCGGAACACTCCGGTGCCGCGCAGCATGTCCACGACGTCCGCCGGGAGTTGCCGGGCCTGTTCGATCTCCGCCGACCGCTCCCGCAACCGCGGAGCCAGTGCCTTGGCCCGCTCCAGGATCTCCGCCGCGGTGGTGGGTGCTTCGGTGCCCGGGTTCCGGGTCGTGCTCATGCGTTCCCCCTCGGGTGATGGTGTGCTGCGTGCAGGTGTGGTGGTCGCGTCGGCCGGTGTCGTGGTCATTCGTCCACGTCGAGCAGGCCGGCCGGCATCGCGAACGGCGCGTCCGGATCCGGCGGGCCGACCGGTTCGGCGTCCAGCCCGACGAGCGCGGCCGCCCCGTCGAGCCGTTCCAGGCAGGTCCGTGCGTCGTCGGCCTCGCACACCACGAAGGAGTGGCGTGCCAGGTAGCCGCCCGGGGGCAGCCGCAGGGTGGTGCCGGGCTCGGCCATCGGGGCGGCGGCGACCAGGCCGGGCGCCCCGGCCGGCACGGTGACCGAGCGCAGCAGGCAGTCCCGCTCCGGGTAGCCGAACCGGATGCCGGCGACGGCCCGCCGGGTCGGCCGGACGTCCGGGCGCTGCCCGGTGGCCACGTCGAACAGGACCTCGCCGGGCTCGATGCCCGTGGCGGTCCGGCCCAGGAAGGGGATCAGGTCTCCGCCGAGCCGGCCGTTGATCTCGATGATCAGCGGTCCGCGCCCGGTCAGCCTGACCTCGCTGTGGGTGATGCCGTCCTCGATGCCGAGCGCCCGGTGCGCCCGGGCCAGGGTGTGCATCAGGCCGGGGTCGGCCATCAGCGGGTCGGCCGCGTCGACGAGGTGCCCGACCTCCTCGAAGTACGGCTGGTCGCTGCTGTGCTTGCGGGCCACGAACATCGGGAGGTACTCCCCCTTGTGCACGGCGCCGTCGATGCTGATCTCCGGGCCGGGCGCGTAGGCCTCGACGATGGCGCTCGCCCGGTAGGGACCCGGGTCGACCTCGCTCGCGGACAGGGCGATCCGGAACGCGGCGTGCAGAGCGGCCTCGTCGGCGGCGTACACGACGCCGATGCTCGCGCCCATCGCCCGCGGTTTGATCACGACGGGGTAGCCGATCCGTGCGGCCGCCGCCCGGGCCTGTTCCACGGTCGTGGTCAGCTCGAACCCCGGCTGGTACAGCCCCGCCGCGGTGAGCTCGGACCGGGTCAGCTCCTTGTCGCGGCAGCCGCGGACACCGGGCACGGACAGGCCGGGCACGCCGAACTCGGCGGCGAGCAGACCCGCGTCCAGGACCAGCGGCTCGTCCCAGCACATCAGGCCGACGATGCGGCGGCGGGCGGCGACCTCGCGCGCCGCCGCGCCCATCGCCGCGGAGTCGAAGACGTTGGCGACGATGATCTCGTCGAAGTAGTCGTGCTGCCACGTGGGCTTGAGGTTGTTGAGCAGCACCATGTCCAGGCCGGCCGCGCGGGCGCGGCGCCGGATCGGCGCGACCAGGTATTCGCGGTACACCTTGAGCCCGCTGCCGATGACGAGCAGCGCTCCCCTGCCGGTGGCCGCCGCGCCGTCGGTCGTCGTGTCGTCGGTTGTCGTGTCGTCGGTCATCACGGCCTCCCGGCGCCGACCGCGCGGCGGGCGAGCAGGTCGGTGAGGATGTCGTGGGAGCGGTTCGCGAGGACGCTGATGAGGGAGTCGGCGATGCCGTGGGTCTCCTCGTTGACGCCCTGGAGGTAGAC
>NZ_JBHYVA010000232.1:0-11333 GCF_042750055.1 Streptomyces sp. NPDC059456 | reverse complement strand
AGCGGGGGAGGGCCGGGGGGTGGAGCGCTTACTGGTCGCCGCCGACGCCGCCGACACCGACAGCCTGTACACGGCGGGCCGCCGCGGCACCGGGGCGACGCTGTTCGTCGAGAAGATCGCCGGTGCGGCCGCCGAGGAGGGGGCCCCGCTGGAGCGGGTCGCGGAGCTCGCCCGGCGGGTCAACGCGTCCTCGCGCAGCTTCGGGGTGGCGCTCAGCGCGTGCACGACTCCGGCGAAGGGCAGCCCGACGTTCGATCTTCCCGACGGGGAGCTCGAACTCGGGATCGGCATCCACGGCGAACCCGGGCGCGAGCGGCGGCCCGTGATGCCGGCGCGGGAGATCGCGGAGATCGCGGTGGGCGCCGTACTGGAGGAGCTCGCACGGCTCGCCCCGGCGGACGGGCCGGTGCTGGCGCTGGTCAACGGCATGGGGGCGACGCCGCTGCTGGAGCTGTACGGGTTCCACGCGGAGGTGGCGCGGGTGCTGGCCGAGCGCGGGGTGCCGGTGGCGCGCACGCTCGTCGGGAACTACGTCACCTCCCTGGACATGGCGGGGTGTTCGGTGACGCTGTGCCGGGCGGACGAGGAGCTGCTGCGGCTGTGGGACGCGCCCGTTCAGACGGCGGCCCTGCGCTGGGGCCGGTGAGACGAGGGTGACGGTACAAGGACGAGGCAAGGAGACGCACGTGAGGGACGGAGACTTCTTCCGGCGCTGGATGACGGCCGCCGCGGCCGCGGTGGAGCGGGAGGCGCCCCGGCTGACCGAGCTGGACTCCCCCATCGGGGACGCGGACCACGGGAGCAACCTGCTGCGCGGGTTCACGGCGGTACGGGGGGCCCTGGACGCCGAACCCGCCACGGGCCCGGGCGCGGTGCTGGTCCTGGCGGGACGGACGCTGATCTCGACGGTCGGCGGGGCGTCGGGCCCGCTGTACGGGACGCTGCTGCGGCGCACCGGCAAGGAACTCGGGGAGGCCGCCGAGGTCTCCGACGAGGAGCTGCGCAAGGCCCTGTACGCGGGGGTCGGCGCGGTGGCGCAGCTCGGCGGGGCGGCGCCGGGCGACAAGACGATGCTGGACGCGCTGGTGCCCGGGGTGGCGGAGCTGGCCACCTCGTACCGGGCGGCGGCGCAGGCGGCGGAGCGGGGTGCGCTGGCGACGGTGCCGATGCTGGCCCGCAAGGGCCGGGCCAGCTACCTCGGCGAGCGGAGCATCGGGCACCAGGACCCGGGGGCGACCTCGGCGGCCCTGCTGCTGGCCGCGCTCGCGGATGCGGCCGATGCGGGAGGTGCCGCATGAGCGGGCCGGTGGTGGGGATCGTGCTGGTCTCGCA
Source organism: Streptomyces sp. NPDC059456 (assembly GCF_042750055.1). NCBI lineage: Bacteria > Bacillati > Actinomycetota > Actinomycetes > Kitasatosporales > Streptomycetaceae > Streptomyces > Streptomyces sp. NPDC059456. The sequence continues at coordinate 10,001 of NZ_JBHYVA010000232.1, read as the reverse complement.
CAGCGCGGCGGTCGCGCAGTCCGTGGCCGACCTGGCGCGGGGCCTGGCGGCCGGCGGCCCGGTCGTCCCGGTCGCGGCGGCGGGCGGCACCGCGGACGAATCCCTGGGCACGAGCGCGGAGCGGATCGCGGCGGCCGCCCGCGAGGTGGACCGGGGGGCGGGGGTCGCGCTGCTGGCGGACCTGGGCAGCTCGGTACTGACGGTGAAGGCACTGCTGGTGGAGGAGGAACTCCCCCCGGGATCCAGGCTGTTGGACGCCCCGTTCCTGGAGGGCGCGGTGGCCGCGGTGGTGGCGGCCTCGGCGGGCGCCCCCCTGGAGGCGGTGGCCGCGGCAGCCGAGGAGGCCTACACCTACCGCAAGACCTGACCCACCGCCGGCCCGGCCGGAAACGAACTCCCGACCGGGGCGGGGGGCCCCCCCCCCCCCGACGTGATCCGGGACCCGCGGCACGGCCGGCGGGACAATGGCCGACGGGGATGCGGTCTGCCGAGCGGGACGTCCTGCCGTGGCCGGATGATGCCGTTTGTGGGGCCGTCCGGTGGACAGATACCCGGGCGGGCTCATCAGGGGCCCGCTGCGCGGAGGGGAGTCCATGGTGGCGGTCGATGTCCAGCGGCTGTTCAACGAGGAACTGCCGGCCAGGTTCGTCGGGAATCCGGAGAAGGCCAAGCAGGTCGGCGGGAAGTTCCAGATCAATGTCACCGGGGACGGCGGCGGCGAATGGTTCGTCGACGCCACGGAATCGGGCCCGTGCGTCACACAGGGAAATCCGGGCGGCGCCGACGTGACGATGACCATGGCGGTGGAGGACTTCCAGAAGCTCTACGAGAACCCGCAGGCGCAGGGCATGCAGCTGTTCTTCGCCGGCAAGATGAAGCTCGTCGGCAACCAGCAGCTGGCGATGAAGCTCCAGTCGCTCTTCAGGGTCGGAGACTGACACGGACTTCGCCTCGCGGCACCGCTGAGCGCGGCGGTGCCGCGGCACACCGGCCCCACACGTCCCGGCCTGCGTCATCAGCGGTCATCAGGCGAGATCTCGCTGCGGTTCCGCAGCCTTGAGCAGGCACTCGCGGTCGTCCGCGCTGAGCAGCCCGTCCGGAAGGCTCTCGTCCTCCAGCAGCGCGCGCAGTTCAGAGGCATGTGCGGCGAACGCGGCCCTGCACCATGCGCGTTCCGGGTGATCGGCGTCGTGGCCGAACAGCCCGGCCTGGCCTTCGGCGTCCGCTTCGACGGGTTGGGACACCTCGGCGACCAGGGCCAGCAGTTCGACCACATCGGGGCGCACCGCGATGTCAGGGACGGCTGCCAGACGGATCAGGAAGGGCAAGGCGGTCGGCATCGCCGCGCTCGGATGAAAGATGCTGTTCATCAGGACGTTCCCCAGCACGCGCAGGGCCTCGGGGCCCGCCGCCTGATCGAGGAGCCCGCGGAACAGGACCGGGATCCCGGCAGGACAACCGGGAATCTGCGACCAGCCGGCATCGGCGCAGCCCACGAGCGCGGGGTGGTCGCACTCTGCTTGCTCCATCCGCGGATACTCGTGCAGGAACCTAGCGACGGCGGGCTCTTTGGCCGCCGCATCCATGACGCACATCCCTCTGCCCCCAGTCCCGGTTCACACGGCATCGCCCCGGCGCTGCATCCCGGGACAGCCCCTAGCATGCAGTGCATGGCCATCAAACTCGAAAACGTCGGCATCGCCGTCCGCGACCTCGAAGCGGCGATCTCGTTCTTCACCGACCTCGGCCTCACGGTCATCGGCCGGGACACGGTCAGTGGTGAGTGGACGGACACGGCCGTCGGCCTTGATGGCAACCATGCGAAGATCGCCATGCTCCAGACGCCGGACGGTCAAGGCCGCCTTGAGCTGTTCGAGTACATCCACCCCGAGGCGATCGAGTCGGAGCCCACTCGTCCCAACGAGATCGGCATGCATCGCGTCGCCTTCTCGGTCGACGACATCGACGAAGCCCTGGAGACGGCGGCTCGGCACGGATGCCGTCCGCTTCGCGGTGTGGCGACCTATGAGGACGTCTACAAGCTCACGTACGTCCGCGGCCCCAGCGGCATCCTGGTGATGCTCGCCGAGGAGCTGAAGAAGCACTGACGGCTGATCGGGTCCCACCCGCTCGTCCACCGGCCGCCCTGAGCGGCGCGAGGGTCCGCCGACTCCGTCCGTGGACCCTCGCGCAAGAGCGAGGCCGAGGCCGGGGCCTCAGTGCTCGCAGAGGGAGAATTCCCGCTCGTAGAGCTGTTCGTTGTGCTCGTCGACGAAGAACTTGCGTTCCTGCATGAGCTGCTCGCGGTAGCCCTTCGCCTGTTCGAGCGTCATGGTCGAGGTGTCGGACCACGGCTGCTGCGGTGCCACATCGGACGTGGAGACGATCTTTTCCGAGGGGTCGACCAGGAAGAAGGCAAGGATCTTGCGATGCCCCGGGCGGGTGGCGTCCTTGAGACGGAACGAGCCGACACGGTGTTGCAGGATGTTCGGGAACGCCAGGCAGCGGCCCGCCGGGGTCGAAGCCGATCCCAGTACCTGGTTCAGGGCGTCCTCGTCCTCCAGGCCGTAGACCTCGCGCACGCCGTTGTCGTCGTTCTGCTCGTAGTTCGGGTCGTCTAGCGCCGCCCGGAAGCTCAGCCGGCTTTCGGTGATGTTCTCGCTGTCCCAGTAGTAGATGCCGGTCGAGACGATCCGCTCGTTCATCATTCCCTCGACGTGCCAGGAACCGCCGGGGTACTCGGGCTTGTCCGGGGTGAGGTGAATGGTGGCGAGCTTCACGATGACCTGGAGCCCGCGGCCGCGCAGGTCGACGCGGGCGGATGCGTCCGGCACTGCGGGCGCGGTGAAGGCGGGGGCGTCCGGGATGACCGGACGGCGGTTCTCCCACCAGTCGTCCTGGGCCCGTTCCCACGCACGAACGGCTTCCGTGTAGGCCGCGTCGTCACCGTAGGAGGACTTTTCCGGGTGCTCCGGTTCCGAGTCGTACCATCCGTAGGGATCGGCCTCGATGCGCAAGGGCCGCGGATGACGCAGATCGGTGAGCACGTTCTCCAGCAGCGGGCGCATCCGTCCGAACAGATCCGGCAGGACGGCCGCCAGTTCGCGGTGCGCTTCGGGGTGGACGTTGTTGACGTACGAACGGAAGGCGACATCACCGTCGTCACTGACGTCGACGTCCGTGGGCAGCCACTGGAACTTCTCCGAGAACTCGTACTTCGAATAGCGGTCCGTCGGATTCCGCCAAGCCCGCTCGGGCGCGCCGCTCACCTCTCGCACCAGGCAGAACAGCGAGGGATGAACCAGATCCAGTACCTGGCCGTCGGAGCCGGGGTGCCAGTCACGTTCCGCTTCGGGGACCTGTTCCAGAACCCGTACCGCCTCGGACAGCCGGGACCTGAGCTCGTCGTCGACCAGTGCGTCCGACTGCCACACCCCGTCGACGGCGGACACCTCGACGCCGGTCCGTCCGTCCCGCAGCGCGGCGTAATGCGCCAGTTCGGCAAGCACGTAGTGAACCTGTGCCCCGGTGAGGCCCTGGGCGACCGCTTCCTGCGTCCACCTGGCGACGACGTCGGCGTCGTTCATCTTGTCGAACCATCCGTGCTTCGCCCGAATGTGCGCGCTGCACTGCATCATCTGAAGTTCCCGCAGCGTTCGGGGTGTCGCGAACGCTATGGAACGGGACGCATGAAAGGGCAGCGGGAAGGCAGACAGGCCGGTCAATTCTCTTGGTCCTTCGAGTCGGTGTGCGGTGGCCGGAAGAATACTTCAGCGGACTGACACCCGGCCGGTCCCGCCGCCTCGTGGCTCTTCCCCGCTGCGACACCTACCGGGCGTACGTCACCCGGACCGCGTTGAGTATGTCCCCCGTCTGGGCGGACCGGAGCGGGCCGGGGCATGCGTGGCCGCCCCAGTCCTGGCCGCCCATGCTGTGGATGCCGAATCCCTGGCCCAACGGTGTGGAGGCCGGCTCCAGGGGCCACCCGTGCTGCGCCATGCCCCAGGCGTAGATCCGGGCGACGGCGTCCACCTGCTGTGCGGTGAGCGGCCGACTCGCGAATCCCGAGGTCTCCACCGAGAGCCACGACGGGTTCCCGGAGCCCTGCGCCCAGGCCCGGTCGTGTGCGGAGACGTACTGTTCGATCTCGCCGGACTGCGAGACCCAGAAGTGCGCGGAACACCCCACTGACGGGTCACTGAAGCGGTCGTGGAGCGAGTTCTCGCCCTCCTGCACGTGCAGGACCAGGCCCCGCATCTCCCTGATCCCGCCCGGGGTGAAGTTCACCGCCAGCGGTCTGAGGACGGCGTCCGGCATCCATGCCTGCCCCCGTTCGCGCGTCCTCTGCGGGGGTGGCCCCGCCCCGGCCCCGTCCCGCGTCTGCGCCCGGCCGGGCACCGGGACGCTGCTGACGTCGACATCGACGTCGACGGCGAGGCCGAGGGCGCTGGCGACGATTCCGCCACCGGTGCAGGCCAGGGCGGTGCGACGCGACACCAGTCGCGGCTTCGGTTTGCGGTGGGTCACGCGAGCGGCTCCGTACGGATCCCGGCTGGGCTGAACGTTCTCCACCGGAATACTTGCCGACCTTCTATGTCGGAATGAGACCGCTCGATGACCGTTTCATGACGGTGGGACAGGTCTGCGCTCCGCCTGGAGTGCGGCCGCGTGCCGGGTGCCCGGTGCCCGGTGCCGGAGACCGGCGGTTACGGCACCGCGGCAACCGGGTTCGCCGCCGCCCGGTGACGGTCCTGTTCGAAGGCCCGGAGCAGGTCTGCCGCGACGCTCACCGCGATCGTGGCGGGTTCCTTGCCGGTGATCCCGGCGATTCCGATCGGGGTCTTGATCCGGTCGATGGTGGCGGCGTCGTGGCCGCCCTCGGCGGCCAGCCGTTGCCGGAACCGCGCCCATTTGGCGGACGAGCCGATCAGTCCGATCGAGCCGAGACCGGGGGTGCGCAAGGCGGCGTCGCACAGCGCCGCGTCCTCGGCGTGATCATGGGTCATGATCAGGACGTGGGTGCCGGGCGGCAGCTCCGTGAGCACCTCCTCCGGAAGCAGTGGGGTGTGGTGCACGTGGATCTGCGCCACCGCGTCCGCGAGCACGCCGAGCCGCTCGTCCGTGAGCATGTCCGGGCGGGTGTCGATCAGATGGAGGTCGAGGTGGTGGCGGGCCAGGATGCGTGCCAGTTCCAGTCCGACGTGCCCGACGCCGAAGACCGCCACCGCCTCGACCACCGGCAGCGGTTCGAGCAGCACGGTGACGGCCCCACCGCAGCACTGCACGCCGTGCCGGCCGGTGACCTTGTCGTTGAGGGCGAATTCCATCAGTTCCGGCTCAGGACCGTCCGTGCCGTTCAGCTCGCGGGCCCGGTCGATGGCCACGGCCTCGATGTTGCCGCCGCCGATCGAACCCCAGGTCTCGGTCCGCCCCACGACGAGTTTGGCACCGGCCCGGCGGGGTGCGTGGCCGCGCACGGTCGCGACGGTCACGAGCACGCCGGGTTCCCGGCGTGCCCGCAACCGCGCGACCGCGGCCACCCAGCTCATGTCAGGCATTGCTCAAAGCGCTTGCGTCGGAAGGGTTCTCGCTGCCGTCGGAGACATGACCGTGGTGCCGCACGCCCGCCTTGCGGGCCGCTTCGATCGCCCAGTACACGGCCTCCGGTGTCGCCGGGGAGGCGAGCTCCACGCTGACTCCGGAGGGCCCGAACTCCGCGGCCGCCTGCCGCAGCGCTTCTCGCACGGAGAAGGCCAGCATCAGCGGAGGCTCACCCACCGCCTTGGAGCCGTACACCGCACCCTCCTCGGTGGCGTTCTCCAGCAGCCTGACGTTGAACTGCTCGGGCATTTCCGAGAAGCTCGGCAGCTTGTAGGTGCTCGCGGCCTGGGTCAGCAGCCGGCCGCGGTTCGGCCCGTCACCGGAGTCCCACCGCAGGTCCTCGAGCGTGAGCCAGCCCGCGCCCTGCACGAAGCCGCCCTCGACCTGACCGACGTCGATCATGGGGGAGAGGCTGTCGCCGACGTCGTGCACGATGTCCACCCGGCGGATCCGGTACGCGCCCGTGAAGCCGTCCACCTCCACCTCGGTCGCCGCGGCGCCGTAGGAGAAGTACTTGAACGGCGAACCGTGGAACGTCTTCGCGTCCCAGTGCAGGCCCTCGGTCCGGTAGAAACCGGCCGCCGACAGCTGGACCCGCTGGAGGTAAGCGGTGCGCACCAGGTCGTCCCACGCCAGCGTCCCGTCCTGGCCGAGGACGCGAGCGACGCCCTCGACGATGCGCACGTCCGCGGCGTTCGCACCCAGCAGGGTCCCGGCCACCTCCAGCAGCCGCCCGCGCAACTGCTCGCAGGCGTTCTTCACCGCCGCACCGTTGAGGTCCGCCCCGGCACTGGCGGCGGTCGCGGAGGTGTTGGGCACCTTGTCGGTACGCGTCGGGGCCAGCCGCACCTTGTGCAGCGCAATGCCCAGCGTGGTCGCGGCGACCTGCAGCATCTTGGTGTGCAGGCCCTGTCCCATCTCGGTGCCGCCGTGGTTGATCAGGACCGAGCCGTCCTTGTAGATCAGCACCAGCGCGCCGGCCTGGTTGAAGGCGGTGAGGTTGAACGAGATGCCGAACTTGATCCCGGTGACCGCGAGCGCCCGCTTGGTGTGCGGGTGCGCGGCGTTGAAGGCCGCGATCGCCTGCCGGCGATCGGTGATGCCGGCATCGCTCTGCACCTGCCGCCAGACGGTGGAGATCCGCTCGGGGTGGGACACCGGCTGCCCGTACGGCGTCGACTGGCCCTGCCGGTAGAAGTTGCGTTCACGCAGCTCCACCGGGTCCAGGCCGAGCAGCGGCGCGCACCTGCCCATGATGTCCTCGATCACCAGCATGCCCTGCGGTCCGCCGAAGCCGCGGAAGGCGGTGTTGGAGACCTTGTTGGTCTTGGCGATGCGACCGGCGATGCGGGCGTGGGGAATCCAGTAGGTGTTGTCGATGTGGCACAGCGCGCGGGCCACCACGGGCTCGGACAGGTCCAGGCTCCACCCACCGTCCGCGGTCAACGTGGCGTCCAGGGCCTGGATGCGGCCCTCGGCGTCGAAGCCGATCTTCCATGTGGCGTGGAAGCCGTGGCGCTTGCCGGACATGGTCAGGTCCTGGGTCCGGTTGAGCCGCACCCGAACCGGCCGACCGGTCAGCCTGGCGCCGAGCGCGGCGACGGCCGCGAACCCGTGGGGCTGCATCTCCTTGCCGCCGAAGCCGCCACCCATCCGCAGGCACTGCACGGTCACCTCGTGGCTGTGCAGGCCGAGCACGTGCGCGACGATTTCCTGCGTCTCCGAGGGATGCTGGGTGCTGCTCTGGACGAACATCTGCCCGCCCTCGTCGACGTGGGCCAGGGCCGCGTGCGTCTCCAGGTAGAAGTGCTCCTGATCGGAGAACTGGAACTCGCCGGTGAACACGTGCACGGAGTCGTCGAAGCCGGCGTCGACGTCGCCGCTCACCATCACGGGGCGGGCGCCGTGAAAACTGTTCGCCGCGATCGCTTCCTGCAACGTGATCACGGAGGGACGTTCGTCGAGTTCCACTTCGACGGCCGCCGCACCGAGCCGGCCCGCCTCCAGGGTCTCGGCGAGCACCCAGGCGACGGCGTGGCCGTGGAACATGACCTCATCGGGGAACAGCGGTTCGTCGTGCTTCATACCGGCATCGTTGACGCCGGGTACGTCGGCACCGGTCAGTACGCGGACCACACCGGGCACGGCGAGCGCGGCCTCGGTGCGCAGCGCGGTGATCCGGCCATGGGCCTTCATGACCTGGACCGGGTAGGCGTGCAGTACGTCCCTGGTGCGATGGACCAGATCGTCGGTGTAGAGCGCGGCGCCGGTGACGTGCAGGTTGGCGCTCTCGTGCGGCATGGAAACGCCGACGACGGGCTTCTCGGGGCGCTCGGACAAATGGCTCATGACGACACCGCCTCGGTGGTTCGGGCGTACAGCTTCAGCAGGCTCTGGCCGAGCATCGCGGAGCGGTAGCCGGCGCTGGCGCGGTGATCGTCCATGGGCGTGCCCTGGGCCCGCAGCACCTGGGACGCGACCTCGACGGTCTCCGTCGCCCACGGCTTTCCCTCCAGGGCCGCCTCGGCGGCCAAGGCGCGGATCGGGGTGGCCGCCACGCCGCCCAGGCCGATGCGGGCCTTGCGTACGATCCCGCCCTCGATGTCGAGCGCGAAGGCGACGGCCACGCTGGAGATGTCGTCGAAGCGCCGCTTGGCGATCTTGTGGAAGGCCGTGACGGGTGACAGCGGCAGCGGGATGCGCACCGCGCGGATCAGCTCGCCGGGACGGCGCACGCTCTGGCGGTAGCCGGTGAAATAGTCGGAGAGGGGGACCTCGCGCTCACCGTCGGCGTCGGCGAGCAGCACCGACGCCTCCAGCGCGAGCAGCACGGGCGGGCTGTCACCGATGGGGGAGCCGGTGCCCAGATTGCCGCCGAGGGTCGCACTGTTGCGGATGAGCCGGGACGCGAACTGCGGGAACAGCTCAGCCAGCAGCGGGACGCTGCCGTCGAGGCGGCGTTCGATCTCCGTGAGCGTCTGTGCCGCCCCGATCTCGATGTGGTCGGACTCGGTCCGCAGCTGCCGCAGTTCGGGCAGACGGTCGACCGCGACCACGCAATTCGCCCGGCGGGAGCGGATGTTCACCTCGACGCCCCAGTCGGTGCTGCCGGCGACGACCACCGCGTCGGACCGCTCGCGCAGCAGCCGCAGCGCATCGGCCAGGGTGCCGGGCCGCAGGAACGCGCTGTCGTCCCGGGTGTATCGGGTGGCGACCGGTTCGGGCGGGGACTGCTCCCGGCGCTGCGCCAGGGGGTCGTTCTCGGTGGGCATGCCGACGGCGAACGCGGCATCCCGGATCGGGCGGTAGCCGGTGCAGCGACACAGGTTTCCGCTCAGTGCGTGCAGATCGAAACCGTTCGGACCGTGTTCGGCGTCGGCGTCGGAACCCTCGCTGCCGTCGGGCGAATCCGTGTCCGACTCCGGGTGCGCGCAGCGGTCGGGCCGGTAGTACTCGGACGCCATGCTGCAGATGAAGCCCGGTGTGCAGTACCCGCACTGGGAACCGCCGCGGACCGCCATCTCCTCCTGCACCGGGTGCAGGGCGGCCGGCGCGCCGGACCCGCCGGCGGTGGCGAGACCTTCGGAGGTGATGACCTCCTGGCCGTCGAGCGCCGCGACCGGGACCAGGCAGGCGTTGACCGCCACCCAGTCAGTGGGTTTGTCCACCCCGGGACGGGCCACCAGGACGGAACAGGCGCCGCACTCGCCCTCGGCGCAGCCCTCCTTGGTGCCGGTGAGGCCACGCTCGCGCAGGAAATCCAGCACGGTGGTGTGGGGTGCGGCCGGCGAAATCGGTGATTCTTTCCCGTTGACCGTGATCCGCGCCGCTAGCATGACGCACTCGCATTTCGGCGCGCGGTCGATGTGACTGTCCAAGTCGCCATTTCAGGAGCTTTCTCTTTCGGTGGTCGCAGCTCGATAACCCGGAGCGCGACAAATAGGCACGCAAAGCCGTGCCGCACGTGGTGACAGAGAGAGGAAGGTGCCCGGGCCGCGAACGGGCGCGCCGGGAAGGGGGCTGCTCAGCAGCCGTGTGCTACACGACCGGGAGCCCAGGCGATCTGGTGTGCGAGGCGAAGGGAATCGGAGATGGTCGGCATCCGGCTTCGCCCCCTTCCAGTAGCAGCTCACGAGTCGGTGCGGTCGAAGCTACGTTGCCGCAGGTTGATCGGTCAAGCAGACGTAGGTCGAACCCACGAACGCAGGGCGCTCCGCACGGCGGAAATTCGTACGCGCAACCAGTCGTGTCCCGGCCCGGCCCATGACCGCGGCCCTCAGTGGATGGTGAGGGCCGTACCCGAGGAGTGGGCCTCGCAGTACGGCAGCCGGGCGGATCGCGGCCGACCCGCGCGTGCGGTGGTGCGGACACGGACCGGAAGCTGATATGCCGTCACGTGT
>NZ_JBHYVA010000231.1:7437-11392 GCF_042750055.1 Streptomyces sp. NPDC059456 | reverse complement strand
GGGCGCGGCGGGCGGGCGGGCGCGCGGCGGCGGGCGCGTCCGCTGGACCCCCCGGCGCCCCCGCCGCCGCGCGGCCCGCCGCCCCCCCCCCGGGCCGGGCTTCCTGCGTACGGCTGCGCCCCTGCCGGAGCCCGGTCCGGCGGGGTGGGGTCAGCGCAGGCCGGCGAAGAGGTCGTTCTCGGGGAGGGCCGCTCCGGTGGAGTCCTTGACCCGTACGAAGGTCTCCATGCCCATCAGCTCGCCGAACGTCTCCTTGCCCATCTTGAGGAAGAAGATGTTCTCGCCCTGACTGGCGTGCGCGGCCAGGGCGTCGAACTTCTGCTCGCTGAAGGCGAGGGTGTCCACCCAGGTGGTGATCTCGTCGTCGGGGAGGCCGATCTCGGCCGGCGCGGCGGCCTCGGCCGGTTCCGGTTCCGGCTGCGGCTCCGGCTGCGCCTGCGGCTCCGGTTCCGGCATGTCCGCGTGAAGCTCGCGCATGATCTCGCCGAACCGCCGCATCGTCGAGTGCGGCATCGTCGTCCAGTACACCTTCGGTGTCAGCCCGGTCATCTCCAGCGCCGCCATCGTGATGCGGTGGGCCTGGATGTGGTCGGGGTGGCCGTAGAAGCCGTTCTCGTCGTAGGTGACGACCACGTCGGGGCGGTAGTGCCGCATGAGCTCGGCGAGTCGGGCGGCGCCTTCCTCCACGGGGGTCTGCCAGAAGGATCCGGGGGCGTCGTTGCTCGGCCAGCCCATCATCCCGGAGTCGGCATAGTCCAGCATCTCCAGGTCGCTGATCTGCAGGACGTCACGGCTCGCCTCGAGTTCTTGACGGCGCATCAAGGCGACGGCAGCCGGGTCGTGTCCGGGATCGCCCGGCTTGACGCCCCCCGGTCCGTCACCGCAGCCGCCGTCGGTACACGTCACCAGAACCGTGCGGATGCCCTCCGCCGCATACCGCGCGAGGACCCCTCCGGTTCCGGTGGCCTCGTCGTCCGGGTGGGCGTGTACCGCCATGAGCGTCAAAGGCCGGTCAGACATGGAAAAGTCCTCCTGCTGAAGTGCGTCTTGGTCCAGTGCGCGGCGGGAACCGCGAGGCCGGGGACCGCAGATCCGCCAGTCACCTGGTGGTGCAACCGTTCAGACCGGACCGGCTGTTCCCGGCCGGCGCCGCCGCTCGCTGTTCCGGGCGTCCCCGGGCCCCGGCGGGTCGGCCTACGACGGCGCCTGCGAGCCGGCCGCGGGCTCACCGGCCTCCGGGCCGATGCGGGTCAGCAGCAGCCGTGCGCCGGGGGTGAGGTCGGCACGCCAGCCCCAGCCGGGCGGGACGTAGAGCACTTCGCCGGACCTGAGGCGGCAGGAGAAGGGTTCTTCGGCGCCCGACACCGCATGCAGCCGCCAGGTCCCGGCCCCGTTCTCCTGCTGCACCAGCAGGTGTCCGAACGAGCCGGCGGACAGCGGCCGGGCGCCGTCCTCGTCCGCGCGGTGCCGCTCGATGTCCGACTGAAGCCCCGTCAGCCGCGCCAGCTCACGGGCCTCTGCCGCCAGGACGGCTGCGGCCTCCTGCCCCTCGTGCGTCGCACGTTCCTGCTCGGGCCACAGGATCGCGGGCCCCTGACCGCGGCACCGTGCGAGGAACTGCGCCAGTTCCCGTGCCTGGGGTGAGGACACCCCGTCTGCCGATGGCGCGCTGTGCATGGGGCTCCTGTGGTGTGGTGTCCGTACGTGCCGCTCACGTCACGGAACCCGGGCGACTCCGTCATGACGAGCATTCCCCACCGCGGGCCGCCGGGACAGTCACGAAGACCCGTTCCCGCATCTCCCGCCCCGTACACGCCGCGGCCCCGGACACCGCCTCGGCTCTAGGAAGCCTCGAGCGGTTCGGCCGGCCCGTCGATGTCCAGCAGGCCCCGCTCCGCGGCGCGGACGCCGGCCTGGAAGCGGCTTCCCGCGCCCAGCTCCTCCATGATGTCGGCGATGTGGCGCCGTGCCGTGCGCAGCGACATGCCCAGGCGCCGGGCGATCGCCTCGTCCTTCAGGCCGGCGGCCAGCAGTCGCACGATCGTTTCGTGGATCTCCCGGGAGACCGTTTCGAGTTGCTGGCCGACCGCGGCGGTGAACGGGGTGGCCCGGTCCCAGGTCTGCTCGAAGATCTCGCACAGGTAGTTCACGGTGGACGGCTGCCGGATCACCACGGCTCCCCAACTGCCGTCCTGGACGGGGATGAACGCGGTCTCACGGTCGAAGACGATCAGGCGGCCGAACAGCTCGTGCGCGGTGCGGTACTCCCCGCCCAGGGCCGAGGCCGCTGCGACGTACGCCTGGCTCGGTCCGTTGAAACGTGCCGTGTGGTGGTAGAGGGTGCGCATCCGGACGCCGCGTTCGAGGATGGCACGGTCGCGCACCAGGGCCTCTTCCATCGCCTCGGGGACCCGGGCGCCACCGCCGGGCTGGCTGGCGATGATCTCGGTGCGGCACCGTTCGGAGGCCTGCCTGAGGGCGTCGCGCACGACGTGGAGGTTGTCCAGGACCTCCAGCGCCCCCGAGGCCGAACGGCGCCGGTCGTAGGAGGGGGCGGCGCGCAGCAGCTCTTCCCGGATGCCGGCGAGTTGCTGCTGTTGCCGCAGGATCCGGGCTTCCACGGGAGCGGCGAGCTGAGCGGCCGCGGTCTCGGGCGCCACGGCGAAGATCGTGGTGGGTTCGCCGGGGCTTTCCTGTAGCAGGCGCAGCCGCAGCAGGCGTTCGACACCGGCGGCCGCGTCCTCGCGACTCACCCCGGTGTCCGCGGCGATGGCGTCCGGGCAACCCGTGCCGTGTTCGAGCACCCAGCCGTACACGGCTATGTCGGAGTCCTGCAGTTCCTTGGCATCCAGCAGCGTGTCGTCCAGTCCCAATGCCCTGCGCCCCCACCGATCAGTCAGGCCCTTGAGGCGAGCCCTTTGGTCCAGGCGAACAGAATAGGAGCACCGGAGCACGGCGACACAACGGGAGGCACTGCGCAAGTCGGCCATCTGAGGCGCATCGGGGTCCGCCATCCCGGCGCCCGACCGGATCCGCGGTGGCCGTGGGGAGCGGATCAGGCCCCCGGACTGTCCGGATTCGGCCCCTCGGTCCGGCCGTTCCCGGGGGTGTCGGCGCAGGGCCGAGTGCCTCGGGCGGACCCTTGGTCATTTGTTATGCAATGAAGAGTCCGATATGCCCCCTGGCGCTTTACTGCCAGGTCGTTTGCTGAGGGGCTGCGTGGTCGCTTCCGGGGCGGTGCACAGGACAGTTTGGTCCCTGTCAGCAACTCGACGTCCCCGGGCTGAGAAGCCGGATACCAGGAGCCCCCACATGAAGCGACCCTCCCTGCCCGTACGGATCGCACTGGCCGCCGTCATCACCGCAGTCTGTTCCGCCACCGCGGCGGTTGCCGTGGTGGTGCGCTCGCCCGAGCACTCCGCCACCGCTCCGCAGACGGTCGTGGCGGAGCCCTCCTGCCCGCCGGTGGGCAAGTGCACCGAGGACACCTCCTGGGGCGGCTGATCCCGCCCGCGTCCCGCCCTCCGCAGATCCGCGTACCGCGCACCCGAGACCAGGAGTCCGTCATGGCCGACATCGCCAACCTCGCCGACATCGCTGACATCGCCGAAGCACCGCCCAGCTTCACGCCGCGCGAACAGCAGGTGCTCGCCCTCCTGTCGGAAGGGGAGACCTACTGCCGCATCGCGAGCCGTCTGGGCATCAGCCGGCACACGGTCGACACCTATCTGCGCCACCTGCGGAGAAAGACCGGCACCACCAACCGCACCCAGCTGGCGGTGCTCGCGTCCCAGTTGGGCTACCGGTCCTGACCCGGCCCGGTGGGGCGACGCGCGCCGGTGGGGGGGGGGGCCCCCCCGCCCCCCCCGCCGCCCCGGGCCCGGGGCGGCGCGCGCGGCGCGCGCCCGGCCCCGGCCGCCCCCCCCCCCCCCCGCCCCGGCGCCCGCCGGCCCCG
>NZ_JBHYVA010000231.1:0-7427 GCF_042750055.1 Streptomyces sp. NPDC059456 | reverse complement strand
CGCCCTTGTGGTGTGCCGCTCTACTGACCTTCTGCCCCCCATGTACCTGCGCCGGACGGACCGGACGGACCGGACGGCGGACCGGCATCCCGGTTCCCCCGGCACCCCGTACGGGACCGCGCGGCATCGGCATCGGCATCGGCGCGGCGTCAGCGCAGCGTGAGGGAGCCCGAGCGGACCGTGTGCCGCAGTCCGTGGGTGAGCACCAGGAACCCGGCCGCGGCCCAGCCCGCGAGGACCAGGGCCTCGTGCAGTACGAGCGCCACCGGCAGGGTGCCGTCGTACGCCAGCTGCCGGACGGCGGACAGTCCGTGGCTCACCGGGAGCACCCGGGCGATCCAGGCGAGCATCCCGCCGTGCGGTACGGCCGTGTTCACCCCGGCCACCAGCAGCAGCACGATGGTGGTGCCGGCCGTCAGGTACATCCGGGACTCGGGCATCCGCAGGCTGATCCCGGAGAGGCACAGGGCGAGGCAGTAACAGCCCAGGGTCATGAGGGCGTTCACGCACAGGATGGCGGGCAGCGCCGCCCAGTGCAGCGGGACCGGGAGCAGCAGGTGTACGGCGAGCAGTGCGACGGTCGAGGTCAGCAGGCCGTCGGCGACCCAGTGCAGCCCGCGCGAGGCCAGCGCGAGGAACGGCGGCGTGCGGCTGATCAGCAGGAACTGCAAGGTGCCCGAGCGGCGTTCTCCCACGGTCGAGGAGACCACGCCGAGCGCGCCGAGCGGGCCGAGCACGACGGCGTTGCCGAGGGCGAGGTAGCCCTGCTGTGCGGGCGAGCCGAGGAGCTGTCCGAGGTTGGCGAAGAAGAGCACCTGGCACAGCAGCCGGACGAGCCAGCCGCCGAGCCAGGAGCGCCAGGTGAACATGGCCCGGTAGTCCTGGTAGCTGGCCAGGGCGCCGTAGCCGATCAGCAGGAGCAGCGTCCGTACGGAACGCCGGCCCGCCGGCCCGGGACCGGGAGCCGGAGCCGTACCGGGCCCGGGAGCACGGAGGCTAGTCATGCAGCACCATCCTTCCGTTGCGTACGGAGCCGAGGACGCCGCGCAGCAGGAGTACGCCGAGCAGGGTCTGGAGCAGGATCAGGGCGCACAGGACGGCGAGGCGCTGGGCCAGTTGGGGGACCGGCCCCGCGGCCGCGTCCCTGAGCAGGTCGGTGGCCCAGGAGAGGAAGAAGCCCTTCGCCACGGTGTCGAACGGAGCCGGCAGGTGGCTGACGGGGAGGATGAGCCCGCCCAGCAGGTAGAAGGGGTAGGTCAGCGAGTTCTGGAGGGTGCGCGCTCCCCGCACCTTGATCATCAGCCCGCTGACCAGCAGGGCGGCGCTCGCGCATCCCGCGACCAGCAGGACCGCGACGGGCAGGGCCACCGCGGGTCTGTGCAGGGTCACGTCCAGGCCGAACACGCCCCGCCCGATGAGGACGACCTCGGCCAGCACCGGCAGGGCGAGCAGGGTGGTGGTGAAGGTGCGCACGGCCAGGGCGACGAGGTAGCGGTCCGGGGTGAGCAGCGACAGCTCCAGCGTGCCGTCCGACCGGTCGTCGTCGACGACGTCGGAGGCGACGAACACCGCGTGCGCCCACAGGCTCATCACGAATGCGGTGAGGGCCACGGTGGTGGCCAGCTCCTCCCGGTGGTGGCGTTGCAGGAAGTGGAAGAAGACCAGCGAGTACAGCGGGATCACGGCCAGGGTGGCGAGCATCCCGGGAGAACGGGCCAGGATCACCCCCTGCGCCCGGGTGGCGGCGGCCAGTACGGCGATCACAGCGCGAACTCCCGGTTCTCGATGACGGTCCGGTAGACCTCCGCCAGGCCGGGGGCGGCGACCGAGATGGACTCGGCCCGGGCCTGGGCGAGCAGCAGCAGGGCCTGGGAGAGGCTCTCGTCGTCGGCCGGCCGGGCAGTGAGGTTGCCCTCGGCGTCGGTCGTGGCGCTGCCCGCGAGAGCGGCGATGCGCGCGGCGGTCTCGGGCGGCACGCCCACCGCGGTGAGGGTGCGGGGGGTGCGGATGCCGGCGAGCAGTTCCGTCGTGGAGCCGATCCGCAGGATGCGGCCGTGGTCGATGAGGGCGACGCGCGAGCAGAGGGCCTGCGCCTCCTGCATGTCGTGCGTCGTGAGGACGACGGTCGTCCCGCCGCCGCGCAGCGTGCGGACCAGTTCCCGGAACCCGGCCCCGGCGTGCGGGTCCATCCCGTTGGTCGGCTCGTCCATGACGAGTACGTCCGGTTCGCCGAGCAGGGCCCGCGCCAGGTGGACCCGCTGCACCATGCCCCGGGAGAACGTCTCGACGCGGTCGTCGCCGCGGCCGTCCAGTCCCAGCAGCTCCATGACCTCCTCGGTGCGCCGGCGGGCGGTCCGCGCGTCGAGGCCCTGCAGGGCGGCCCAGTACCGCAGGTTCTGGCGGGCCGTCAGCCGGCCGTAGAGCCCCCGGTCGCCGCCGAGCACCAGACCGATGCGGCGGCGGACCTCCCGCGGCCGGTCCACGACGTCGAAGCCCGACACCCGTGCGGTGCCGGAGGTGGGGACGAGCAGGGTCGTGAGGATGCGGGAAAGGGTCGTCTTGCCCGCTCCGTTGGGTCCGAGCAGGCCGAGCACCTCGCCCCGCTCGACCTGGAATCCGACGTGGTCGAGCGCGGTGACGACGCGGCCCCGCCGGGTCCGGAAGGTCCGGGTGAGATCCTGTACCTCGATGACGGCCATGTCCTTCAGACCTCCCGGCCGGGGTGCGGTGCGGTGGTGCGGGCCGGCCGCAGCGGCCACGGGGCCAGCCCGGCCAGTTCCCGCAGGGCGGACGCGTGGAGCGCGGGGTCGACCAGCTCTCCCGTGACCATCAGGAAGTCCGCGACCGGCGTCCTGGTGATGACGCCGCCGTTCCAGCGGTGTTCGCGGCGGCCGGTCCCCTCGCCGCGGCGCAGCGGAGCGGTCAGCTGCATCCCGTAGCGCTGCTCGACCGGGGCGGCCTGCGCGCCGGCCCGGCGGGAGCGCTCCGTGTCGGCCGGGCCGCGCAGTCCCTCGACGAGCTCGTCGGGCACGGTGGCGGCCAGGCGCGGGTACGCCCGTACGCGCTCGCAGAGTTCGAGCAGCTCGGGCGCGAGGGCGAACTCCCCGGCGGCGGCGGTCAGCGTCCGGGGGGCGGGTGCCGCCGGGGAGGTCAGCACGCAGACGAGGTCGATGATGTCCTTGGCCGTGAAGGGGCGCTGGAAGCGCTCCTCCGCGAGGGAGAGCACGTCGGCGAGGACCTGGTCGTCGGGCAGGGACGCCCGCAGCGGGACCAGTCCGGGCCGGCCGGCGAAGGCGAAGGTGGTGACCTCGATGCCGTGGTCCGGGTCGAGCAGCGGGTCCTCGCCGAGCCACCAGACGGCCGCGAACAGGTGCGGCCGGCCCTGTGCGTCCAGCTCGGTGAGTTCCACCTCGTCGCTGTCGTGCCGGTCCAGCGCGAGGGCCAGTACCTGCCACAGGGCGGCTTCGCCGGGCACGACGACGTCGAGGTCGCCCAGGGCGCGCAGCGTCCCTTCGGGATAGTGGCGGGCGAGCGACGGGCCCTTGACCACGCGGGCGCCGGGCACCCGTGCCGTGTCCTCGGCCAGCTGCCGGTAGGTCTCGGCGCGCTTGCGCATGCGGGCGAGTTCGTCGCGGGCGCCGGTGCCCATGGCGACGCCCTCCCGCTCGGCCAGCGACAGGACGAGCGGTGCGAGCACGCCCCGCACCTGCCGGGCGGCCTGGAGCAGGCGGCGGACGGGCAGCTCGGGATCGACGTCCAGGAGTTCGTGGAGCAGGTCGAGGGTGAGCGGGAAGTCGGAGCGGTGATCCGGTGTCATACGAGAGGACTCCTCGGAGCCGGGGGTCTTCGCCCCCGGGGGCGGGTCAGGGGCGGGCGGCGTACGCGTAGCCGTGTGTCGGCGTCCAGCCCCGGCGGCGCAGGGCGGCCACGACCCGGGCGGATCGCTCCTGGCCCGCACGGTCGGCGGGATGGGTGACGTTGCCGATCAGCGGCGCCCCCACCGCGGCGGCGGTGCCGGCGCAGGCCGCGACCAGCCGGGCGGTCGCGGCCCGGCGCAGGGCGTCGTCGTCGATGAGGATGTCCACCAGTTCGACGAACGGGCTGTCGCTGACATCGTCGTAGGCGTCGGTCAGGACCGTGGCGTGCCCGATCGGATCGGGCCTGCCGGGCACCCGCACCAGGTAGGAGCGTCGGCCGGGCGCTTCGAGCAGCCGGCGGACGGACTCCGCGGTGCCCTGCGCGGTTTCGGTGTGCCCGCGGTCGGCCGCCGCGTCACGGATCGCCCGTGACAGCCACCGGCCGACCGCCTCGTCGTCGGCGTCCGAGGCCTCGGTGATGCCGAAGGGGGCGGCCACGTCGGCGGGTTCGGGTGCGGCCGCGGGTACGGCGGGTACGACGGCGGGTACGGCCGCGGCCGGCTGCGGGGCATGGCGCAGGTAGCTCAGCAGCGGCTGGAGCGCGCCGGGCGCGGGAAGGTGCGCCGGGATGCGCACCACGGCCGACGTACAGCCGGGGTGGCGGCGGAACAGGGCGTCGAGCAGCCGGGGCGCCCGGGCGAGCAGCGCCGGGTCCGCATGTTCCACCAGGCACTGGAGCTCGCCGGTGGCCGGCTCCCGGTACTCGTCCGCCACCACCGGCAGACCGTCGATGTGGCCGAGCACCCCGGCCTCGTCGGCGGCCCGCAGATAGAGGTCGCTGACGTCGAACGCGGAGGGCGGCGGCGCACTTCCGGGAGCGGGGCTCATCGCTGCTCCGGCCGGACGACCGTGATCAGCGAGTCGCTCAGCTCGCGTGCGGCCAGGGCCACGTCCGCGGCCGACACGCCGGCGAGCGCCTCGATCTCCGTCTCCGGGTCCCAGATCCGGTCGCTCAGGATGCGCTGGGTGGCGACGGCGATGGTCCGGTCCAGCGGGGCCTCGGCCTCCCGGACCGCCTCGACGGTCGCCCGGCGCACGGCGGCCGCGAAGTCACGCTCGCGCGGGCCTTCGTCGGCCACGGTGCGCAGCACCTCGCGGAACGCGTCGAGCAGCCGGGGCGCGTTGTCCGGCTCGCAACCGGCGAGCATCCGCCAGGCCCCGGAGTCGCTGTAGTTGCGCGACCAGGACCGGAAGTCGTAGGCCAGCGCCTCCTGGTTGCGCAGCCTGGCGTACAGCGGGGACGCCGGGCTGCCGCCCAGCAGGTGGGCGAGGACGGTGTAGGCGTGCCGGCGGGGGTCGCCCGCGTGCGGGGCGCGCCCGCCGGCCAGCAGCCAGCAGAAGGCGTCCGGCCACTTCTCGACCGCTCCCGGTACGGGAGGTCCGGGGACGCCGCCGAGGGAGCCGAGCAGGGGATCGGGGAGCGGGTTGCGGGCCACGCGGCCCAGGCCGCCGCGCCGCAGCGCCTCGCGCAGGGTGTCCTCGGGCAGGCCGCCGGCCACGCACACGGCGAGCGGGGCGGTGCGCAGGGCGAGGGCGTGCGCGTCGCGCACGGATTCCAGGGTCAGGCCGGACACGGTCTCGGGCCGTCCGCCGACGGCGGAGCCCAGCGGATGCCCGTCGAACAGCCGGGCGAAGAAGGCGTCCTGCACGGCGTCGGCGTCGTCGGAGTCGGCGGCCGCCAGCTCCTGGAGCACCACGTCGCGCTCGGAGGCGAAGTTCTCCTGGTCCCACCGGGGCTCCAGCAACGCCCGGCACATCCACGTGGCCACGTCGGCGGCGTCCTCGGTGAGCACCTGCGCGTGGATGACCAGGGACTCGGGGCCGGTCATGGCGTTGCTCTCGCCGCCCCGGTCCTCGATGCGCTCGCTCAGCGACGGCCCGTCCCCGAGGGGTGCGGACATCAGCAGGTGTTCGAGCATGTGGGCGGCGCCGGCGCGGCCCGGAGGATCGTGCCGGCCGCCGAATCCGAGCGCGAAACACAAACTGGTGGTGCGCAGGGAGGGATCGTGGTGCACCACCACGGGAACGTCGAACGTCGGTGATGTGGTCAAGGGATTTCCCGTCGTGCGAAGAGGGCGGAGAGACAGGCAGGGGTGCCGCCGGACCGAAGTCCGGCGACACCCCTCAGGTCATGCGAATTACTTGCCCGTGCGGACGTTGACCTTGTCGAGACGCGGACGCATGGAAACGGCGTGGTTGCGGTTCATGATGGTGACTCCTCTGTGTGAACTGCTCATATTGGAATGTTCCGGCGGGGTCGTTTTCCCCGGCGGCACGTCAACCATTTGAGCGTCAGACCCATTCGGCTGTCAATCACTTCCAGCGAATTCGGCCCTCACGAAAAGACGGGTCACGTGACTTCGCCACCGAATTCGAGTTCACAGGGCCGCGTAAGCGCCGGATCGGGCTGCGCCAATTCGTTGATGGCCGGAATGGATTTTCGGCGGCATTATCGAAATCACTGTCCGGCCATTCCCGCGGCCATCCGGGTCAGGTCTTCCACGTACGTGTGACTCCTTGAAGGAGAGCCAAGTGTCCAGCAACCACTCCCTGTTCCTGATCAAACCGGACGGGGTCGAGCGGCAGCTCCAGCAGGCCGTCGTCGAGGCCGCCGAGGAAGCCGGACTCACCGTCGTCTGCCGGCACCGGCTGCTGCTGGGGGAGGAGGACATCGTCCGGGCCTGGGCGGACACGCGCCGCACGGAACACCCGCTGGAGCACCTGTCCCTGGACCTCTGGTACGGCGGGCGCCCGATGGAGGTCCTGCTCGTGACCGGCCCGGACGCGCTCGCCCGCGCGAGGCGGGTCAAGTCCGAGGTGCGGGCCGGATACCGGCTGGGCCCCTTCGCCAACGTGCTGCACACCCCCGACCACAAGGGGGAGTTCGACCTCCAGCTGTCGGTGTTCGCCGGGGACTGCGCGACCTGTGCCGGGGCGGTGTCCACCGACTTCGGCGACTACTCGGCCGTGCCCCAGGCGTACCCGCCCGGCACGCTGCTGCCCGAGGCCTGGCGCGACATCGAGCGGCTCAGGGAACTGGCGCAGCCGCTGTGGGACGACCCGGCGTCCTGCTTCTGGCGTCCGACCTACCCGGAGCCGTACCGGGCCGAGAACCCGCAGGGCCCGCAGGACCGGGCACTGTACATCGCCGCGTCGCCGCACCAGCTCTCCTTCGACAACCTGGTGGGGGCCCTGGTGACGGCGCTGCCCGGGATCGCCTTCGGCCACGCCCTCGAACTGGTCATCTCGGCGCTGCACCACCAGGACTTCACCCTCGCCGTGGGCACCCCGGCCGAGTGCGAGCGCTACCGGGACGCGCTCATGCGGCAGGGCCTGAACACCCCCATCCGTACGCTCGCCCAGGACGCCGTGCGCCGCGAGGAGCAGATCCGCACGGGTGGATGGGTGGACGGCTCCGCGGCGTCAGCGGCATGAGCGGCACCGACACGGGCGGCGGCTCCGGTACGCGGGCCGCCGGCCCGGCGCGCGGCCGGGCCCCCGGCCAGGTCG
>NZ_JBHYVA010000230.1:0-11497 GCF_042750055.1 Streptomyces sp. NPDC059456 | reverse complement strand
ACGTCCTGGTGGGCGAACGCCGCCAGGTCCGCCTCCCGGACCCGCTCCACGACCTCCCGGAACGTCGGATCGCCCGAGACGTCGGTCCGCAGGACCAGCGTGTTCACGAAGAACCCGACCATGTCATCGACGGCGTCGTCGGTACGGCCCGCGATCGGCGTCCCGATCGGGACGTCTTCCCCGGCGCCCATCTTCGACAGCAGAACCGCCAGAGCGGCCTGCACCGTCATGAACATGCTCGCCCCGCACGACCGGGACAGCTCCACCAGACGGGCATGGGCCTCCGCCGGAACACGGAACCCGACCGCAGCACCCTCGTGTGAGGCAACAGCAGGGCGCGGGTAGTCCACCGGCAGCTCCAGCTGCTCCGGAAGACCGGCCAGCGCCTGCTCCCAGTACGCGACCTGCGCCGCGATCACACTGTCCGGATCGTCCTCGTCCCCGAGGACCTCACGCTGCCACAACGTGTAGTCCGCGTACTGCACCGCCAGCTCTTCCCAGGCCGGGGCATCCCCCTGGCAACGGGCCGCGTACGCCTGCGACAGATCCTTCGCCAGCGGCGCCATCGACCAGCCGTCCGCCGCAATGTGATGGACCACCATCACCAGAACCCACTCATCCGGGGCATCCGTGACCTCCAGCAGGCTCACCCGCCACGGCAGATCCCGCTCCAGGTCGAAGCCGGTCGAAGCCGCCTCGAACGCCGCGGCGGCGAGGTGGTCGGTGGCAACCGGGACGACACGGAACTCGGGTACGCCCGTGGACGCGTCGAGGACGCGCTGGCCGGGTCGGCCGTCGGCGTCCTGCGGGAACACCGTGCGCAGGCTCTCGTGCCGGCCCGCGACGTCTACGAGAGCGGCCCGCAGCGCCTCCACGTCCAAGGCGCCGGTCAGTCGCAGCACGAGCGGGACGTTGTACGTCGCCGACGCACCTTCGAGCTGGCCCAGGAACCACAGACGACGCTGCGCGAACGACACCGGAAGGACCTCCGGCCGCACGCGCCGCTCCAGCGGCTTCCGGACCTGAACGCCCTCGTCGAGCCGCTCCACCAGCCCGGCGACGGTCGGGGCCTCGAACAACGACCGGATGCTCACCTCGACGCCGAGCGCGGTCCGGATCCGGCTCACGAGGCGGGTCGCCAGCAGCGAGTGCCCACCGAGCTCGAAGAAGCCGTCGTCGATGGACACGGATTCCACGCCGAGGACCTCGGCGAACAGCCGGCACACCGTGGTTTCCTGCGGTGTCCGCGGCCCGCGTCCGCGGCCGGTGCCCACCGCCGCGTACTCCGGGACCGGCAGGGCCCGCCGGTCCAGCTTTCCGTTGAGGGTCAGCGGCAGGGCGTCCAGTGCCACGAGGGCCGACGGCACCATGTAGTCCGGCAGCCGCTCCGCGACGTACGCGCGCAGTGCCGCCGTGTTCACGCCGACGGGGTCGGTGCCCGCCGGGGGTACCACGTAGGCCGTGAGTCGCTTGTCGCCGGGGGTGTCCTCCCGGAGGATCACCGCGGCCTGGCCGACCTGGGCGTGCCCGGCCAGGACCGCTTCGATCTCGCCGGGCTCGATGCGGAAGCCGCGTACCTTCACCTGGTCGTCGACGCGGCCGATGAAGTCCATGGTGCCGTCGGACAGCCAGCGCACCACGTCGCCGGTGCGGTACATCCTGGCGCCCGGTGTGCCGAAGGGGTTGGCGACGAAGCGGCCGGCGGTGAGTTCGGCGCGGTTGAGGTAGCCACGGGCCAGGCCGTCGCCGGCGATGTAGAGCTCGCCGCTGACTCCCGGGGCGACGGGGCGCAGTGCCTCGTCCAGAACGTACAGCTGGGTGTTCCAGAGGGGCCGGCCGATGGGGACGGAGCTGTCCGGCACCCGGCCGACTTCGCGCAGCGGGTTGACGGCGGAGAAGACGGTGGTTTCGGTGGGGCCGTACTCGTTGGCGACGACCGTGCCGGGGCAGGCTTCGAGGACTCGGCGGACGGCGGTGGGCGAGACCACGTCGCCGCCCGCCCAGATCTCGCGGACGCCCTTGAAGCAGGCGGGGTGCTCCTCCGCGAGGACGCGGAAGAGTCCGGCGCTGACGAACAGGCCGGTCACGTTCTGCTCGGTGATCACCTTGGCGAGGTCCGCGGCGTCCATCGGGCCCGCCGGGGCGACGACGACGGTGCCGCCGGTCAGGAGCGGTGTCCAGATTTCGAAGGTGGACGCGTCGAAGGCGTACGGGGAGTGCATGAGCACGCGTTCGTGCCGGCCGGAGGTCCAGTAGGAGTCGGCGGCCAGGTGGACGACGTTGCGATGGGTGTTGGCCACGCCCTTGGGCTTGCCGGTGGAGCCGGAGGTGTACATGACGTACACGAGCTGCTCGGAGTGGACGGTGGGCCGTGGCGCGGCGGGGGCGTCCCGGTCGTCGACGGGGGCGGCCCCCGTGCCCCGGTCGGCAGCGGTACCTGCCGTTCCGGGCGTCGTTTCCGTCTGGTTTGCCGTGTCCTCCTCTCCCCTGGCCGTGACACGGATGACCGGGGCGTCGGCGGTGAAGCCGATGTCGTGCGGGTCCCGGTCGGTCAGCAGCGCCATGGCTGCGGTGTCCTGGAGGATGAACTCGGACCGGCCGGCCGGCTGGTTCGGGTCGATCGGGACGTACACGCCGCCGGCCTTGAGGACGGCGAGGGACGAGACGACGACGCCGATGGAGCGCTCCTGGAGGACGGCGACCCGTGACTCGGTGGTGACGCCTGCGCGCCGGAGGCGGCGGGCCAGGCGGTCGGCGGCGGCGTCCAGTTCCGCGTAGGTCAAGACGGTGGCGCCGTCGGTGACGGCGTGGGCGTCGGGGGTGCGTGCCGCCTGGGTTTCGAACAGTTCGTGGACGCAGATGTCGTGCGGGTAGTCGACGTCCGTGTCGTTCCAGGTGTGCAGGATCCGCTCGCGCTCGTCCGGTGCGACCATGTCGGCCTGGCGCAGGGGGGCACCGGGATCCGCGACGAGCTGCTCCAGCAGGTTCAGGTACCGCGTCTGGTGGGAGGCGACTTCCTGCCGGTCGTAGAGGTCGGAGTTGCCGTCGAAGTCGATGGTGGGGCCGCGGCCGTCGTCGGGGTCGCGGACGACGATGGAGAGGTCGGGTACGGGTCCGCTCGACAGGTTGTGGGGGGCGCCGTGGAGGTCGCCGAGGGATATGCCGTCGTTGAACGAGATGATGTTGGCGACGACGTTCCAGATGCGCTGGGTCCGGTTCCCCCCGCGGATCTCCCGGATCAGGTCTTCCGAGCGGAAGCGCTGGTGGCGCAGTGCCTGATTCACCTCGGTGGTGGCCCGGCCGAGGAGGTCGGCGAAGGATTCCTCGCCGGAGAGGGTCAGGCGGAGCGGGAGGACGTCGGAGAGGGTGGTGACGGTATTCCTGGCGTGTACGGACTTGCGGCCGGTGACGGGAAGGCCGACCAGGACGTCCCGTTCTCCGGTCATGCGGCTGAGGTAGACGAAGACGGCCGCGATGAAGACGACGGCGCGTGTCGTCCTGTGCTCGTGGGCGAGGTCGCCGAGCGTGTCGTCGGCGGCCTTGTCCCACTGCGTGGTCACCCGGGTGACGCGTCCGTTGACGCCGGGCTCGCGCGAGGCGAGTGTCGTCGGGTGCGGGCGGTCGGCGAACTTGTCGAGCCAGTAGGCGCGGTCGGCCGTGAACTTCGGCGAGGCGAGGTACTTGCGGTCTTCCTCGCGGAGCGGCTCGAGCCCGCGCGGGACGGCTGCTTCGAGCGCGTGGGTGTCCGGCGACCGGAGCGACATGTAGATGTCTCCCAGGCGCTGCTGGAACAGGAAGCCGCCGTAGCCGTCCATGAGGAGGTGGTGGAACCTCGCGTACCAGAAGTAGCGCCGGTCGGAGATCCGGAAGAGGGCGAACGACCAGAGGCGGTCGGTGAGGACGTCCACGGGCCGGCGGAGGTCGGCGCGCATCCATTCCCGTGCCGCCGCCTCCGGGTCGGGCCGGTCGGAGACGTCCATGTGGCCGACGTCCGGGACGAGGGAGGGGTCGATGGTCTGCCGTACGCCTTCCGGTCCTTCGCTGAACCGCTGGTGCAGCGCTTCGGACTCGCGGAACGCCTGTCGGCAGGCCTCCTGGAACAGTGCGACGTCGATGTCGCCGCGGAAGTCGACGTACTCGGCGATGTTGTAGGCGTGTCCCGAGGGGTCGAGCTGGTGGCCGAACCAGATTCCCGTCTGAGCAGTGGACAGTTCCGTGTGCTCGCTCTGCTCCTCGGACACCCTCATCACCTCACGCTTGAAGCCAACAACTGGAACGGGCAGCACGACGGCGCACCGGTGCGCCGGTGTGCGGGGGTGTGCCGGGGCGGGCGCCGTCGGGCCCGTGTCTCGCTCTCGGTGGACCGCCGGTCAGCGGTCGTCTCGTCTCGCTTCGAGCACGCTGAAGAACGAGTCCGGGAGCCAGGTGACGTCCGAGAGGTGCATGCCCGCCCGCCGGAGCAGGGACCGGTACTGGTCCAGGCTGCGCTCGCGGCCGCCGAGGACGACCATCATTCCCAGGTCGCTCCACCAGGCGGGGTGGGCTTCGCCCGATTCGGGAAGGAGCATCTCGCAGATGAGCAGCCGGCCGTCCGCGGGCAGTGCCTCGCGGCTGCGGCGCAGGATGGTGACGGCGTCCTCGTCCTCCCAGTCGTGGAGGACGCTGCACATGAGGTGGGCGTCGGCCCCGGCGGGGATCGCCTCGAAGAAGTCGCCCGATGCGGTCCGGCAGCGGTCTCGCAGCGGAGCGAGTTCACCGGAGACCTCGGCCCGTTCGACGACGCTGCGCCGGTCGAAGAGTATGCCGCTGACGTGCGGGTTGGCCGTCAGGATGGAGGCGAGTACGGCGCCCTTGCCGCCGCCGATGTCCAGGAGGCGGCGGGTGTCGTTCCATGCGGGGAGCGTGGCGAGGCCGGAGTAGAGGCGGCCCGCCCGCTCCCGCATGCGTTCGTCGAAGGTGGCGCCGACCTGGCCGTCGCTGTCCTTGTGGGTGAAGAATCCGGCGCCGAACTGGCTGTCGAAGGCGGGCCGTCCGGTGGCGATGGTGTCGACGGCTCCGAGCCAGGCGCGGTAGGAGTCGACGTTGGTGAGGGTCGCCCGCATCGAGACGGGCGAATCGGTCCGGAGCAGTTGGCCCAGCCGGGTGAGCGAGAACAGACCCTCACCGTGGTCGGTGAAGAAACCGCAGCTGGCGAGGGTCCGCAGGAGCCGTTCCAGGGCTCCGGGCGACAGGTCGAGCGCCCCGGCCAGCTCCTCCACCTTCCGTTCGGTGTCGCTGAATTCGTCCGCGACGCCCAAGTGTGCGGCGACGGACAGCGCGTACGGCAGTACGGCGACGATGCTGTCGTCGGCCATGCGCAGGAATTCGCGGACCACCGGGTCGGTCGCGGTCGCGATGACGTGCTCTCGGTCTGTACTCACCCGGTTGGGCCTTCCGTTCATTGCGTCAGATCGGTGGGCGTCTTCAGGAGCTGGTGTCGCCCATGGCGTCCACCAGGCTCTTCGGGCGCATGTCCACCCAGTTCTCGTTGATGTAGTCGAGGCAGGCCTGTCGGGTGTCCTTGTCGTGGGCGACGGTCCACCCTGCGGGCACCACGGCGAATGCGGGCCAGAGGGAGTGCTGTCCTTCGTCGTTGACCAGAACGGTGTAGACGCCCTCGGGGTCCTCGAACGGGTTGGCCATCGGGTCTTCCTTCCTTGCAGAACGGATTCCTCAGTGCCCGGTGCGGCTGTGTGCACCGGGTTGTTCAGCGGCCGGACGACGGCAGGCGCAGGAGCGCGCAGGCCACCGCTCCGTCGGGGTCGACGGCGCTGACCAGCGCCAGGCGGTCGCCGTCGTGGCCGCGGTCGGCGGCGGCGTGCTGTGCGGTGCTCAGCAGCGCCGCGATCTGGAAGACGGACGTGGCGGCGGAGGTGTCCCCGATCAGCGATCCGATAGCGGGCCGGGAAACCGCCTCCGTGCCGAACGTTTCCTCGAGAAGCCGGGCTTCTCCCGGCGCCGTTGCCCCTGCGCAGCTGCTCGGCATGGCAGCCCAGACGTCCCCGGCGGTGGCTTGGGCGGCGTCGAGCGCGTCGGACAGGCAGGAGCGCAGGGCGGCGGTCGGATCGCCGTCCACGTCGATGCGCGAGGTCACGGCCAGCACCTCGGCCAGGACGGTGCGCTCGGCGCCGATGCCGTCGGGTCGCTCCAGCAGGAGGACGGCGCATCCCTCGCCCAGTGCCGCGTCCGCGTCGCCGGCGTGCCGCCGGTGGTGCTCCAGCCAGGAGCGGGCCTGCGAGTACTCCTCGGTGGCGCCGACGACGACACGGTCGGCGCGGCGCTGCGCGAGCAGCCGACGGCCGTGTTCGAGGGCCATGAGGCCCGACACCCGTCCGGCCGCGAGGGTGCTGTTCGGGCCGCGGAGGCCGTGGAAGATGGCACTGGCCGAAGTCGCCCTGTTCATCGCCATGTTCGGGATGGCAACGGGCGGTACGTCCTGGGGGCGTCGGCCTTCGAAGGAGGCACGGGTCACGTCTGCGTAGCCCTGTGCGCTGCCGGCGGTGGTACCGAGCACGATCCCGGTGGTGAGACCGCTGTCGTCGACGATGTCCGGCGCGTGCCGCAGCAGTTCCCGCACCGCGGTGATCGCCAGGCCGGTCGCGCGGTCGAGCCCCCTGGTCCCGGCCTTCCCCAGTACCTCCCGGACCTCGAAGTCCGGTACGAGATGGGCCAGCGGGTCGGCGACGATCCCCCAGGTGTCGGTGTCGGGTTGCCGGGCGGTCGTGTGGCCGGCCCCCAGGCCCCGTTCGAAGGGCTCGCGTCCCACCCCGAACGGCGACACGGCCGACCAGGCGGTGATCACGGGGCGCTGCGGCCGGCCCGCCTCGGTGCTCAGCACGGCTGCTCCTCTTGCACCATCTGCTCCTGCCGGGGGTTGCGCGCCGTCGGCGGGGTCAGCCGGACGTCGGGGCTGCCGAGGACGAGGACGGCGTTGTTGCCGCCGAAGGCCAGGGCGCTGTTCTGGACGATCCGCACGTCCGCTTCGACGGACCGGTTGGGCGTGCAGTCGACGGCGCACTCCGGGTCGGTGTGCCGGTGGTTGGCCGTGGGGGGCACGAAGCCGTGGTGGATGGCGAGGGCGCCGGCCACGGCGCCGAGGGCGCTGGCCGCGCCCATGGTGTGTCCGATCATGGACTTGACGGCTGTGGCGCGGGGCAGCCGCGCGCCGAAGACGTCGTGCATGGCCTGCACTTCGGTGATGTCGTTCGTCTGGGTGCCGGTGCCGTGCGCGGAGACGAGGTCGACGTCTTCGGGGCTGATTCCGGCGTCGTCCAGGGCCAGGCGCATGCAGCGGGCCACGCTTTCCCGTTCGGGGGCGACGGGGTGGTGGGCGTCGCAGTTCAGTCCGTAGCCCATCACTTCGGCGTACACGCGGGCACCTCGGGCGTGCGCGGAGTCGGCGTCCTCCAGCAGGAGCATGGCGGCTCCCTCGCCGAGCAGGAGACCGTCGCGTCCGGCGTCGAAGGGCCGGCACTCCTCTTCGGCGACGAGGCCGAGCCGGGTGAACCCGGCGAGCGTCTTGCGGCACAGCACGTCCGATCCGCCCACGAGGGCGTAGTCGGCTTCGCCGGACCGTACGGCGTCGAGTCCGGCGCCGATGGCGTAGTTCCCCGCGGCGCAGGCGGTGGCGATCGAGACGGCTTCGACGTTGCCGAGTCCGAGCTCGCGCGCGAGGTGCACCGACAGCTGGGATGCGGGTACGCGGCGGGCCAGGACGGTCGGCATGTCTTCGAGGCCACCGGGGAGCACGGCCTCGACGATGCCGTCCAGGTCAGGTACGCCGCCGTCGGTGGTGCCGACTGCGATGAACCCGCGTCGTCGCTTGTGCAACTCCGAGGCGGTCAGTCCGGCGTCCGACAGGGCCATGCGGGTTGCCGCGATGGCGAATTGCGCGGCGGGTCCCACGTCCTCCAGGGGAAGGTGGTGAATCCAGTCCCCGGGTTCGAAGTCCGTCACCTGGTGTCCGCGCCGCTGCGGGAAGTCCCGGGTGTCGAAGCGGGTGATGTCCGTGGTGCCCGCGCGTCCGGCCCGCAGCGCGTCGGTGAACGGCCCGACGCCGTTGCCGATGCTCGAAAGAACGCCCATGCCGGTGATGACCACTCGCCGGCGCCGGCCGTTCGTGATGTCCCCCGTGCTCGTCATCTACCTTGCCCTGGCCGTTTCGAGGATCTCCAGCACCGTCTCCAGGTCGACCATGCGCTTGAGGTCATCCCTGGCGATTTCGATGTCGAGCGCCACCTCGATTTGGCTCTGGATTTCCACGGCGTTCATGGAGTCCGCACCGTAGTCTTCCCGGAACCGTCCGGCGGGGGTCAGCTCTTCCTCCTCCAGTTCGAGCACATCGCAGATTATTTCGCGGACTTTTGCCTCGCGCTCGGCAGGAAGCACCGTTGCTCCTTTCCTTCAGGCCATGACGGCACAGAGAATGCATTCTTGTTCGGGCAGGGTCCGGCGGTCCAGCGATTAATTTCGGATGTCGCCCATGTCACTTGGCGAGGAAAGAGCGTTCGTATGCGTCGCTGTGCAGTCCGTACCGATAGGTTTCCACTCTGAGGAGTTCCTCCAGCCGCACATTGCCCAGGGCGACGTCGGCGCCGAAATGGTTGAGCAGTGCGAATTGGCTCGGCTTGGTGGGCGCCTCGAATATGAGCCGGTCCAGTCCGAATTCATCGGCGAGTGTGTCGGCGAGTCCGCGGCTCAGCCGGCCCTGGGCATCGAAGAGCCCCACGTCCGCGGCGTTCTCGCGGCCTTCGACGACGAGGTGGGTGGCACCCTCGTTGAGCCATCGGCCGCCCTCCGCGACGAGTCGCTTCGTGGTTTCCTCGTCGAACGCCCCGTCGTGCTTCCCGCCGATCTCGTAGGTGACCGTGAGGCCGCGGGCCGTCGCGGCTTCCAGTACGCGTCCCGGGTGGGGGTCGGACCGGGTGAATCCCTGACCCGCCTCGATCCCCGTGACGTTCAACCGCCGGCACAGGTCGAGGTACTCCTCCAGCCGGCCGAGGTCGACGGCTATCTCGAACATGCCTCCGCCGACCGTCACCGGCAGCCCGTGGTCCCGGGCGGCCCGGATCTTCTCCTGGAGGCTGGTGTCCTCGATGAGCAGCCAGGTGGCCATGGACAGCTTGAGCCCCGCCATCAGGGAGTGGCTCTGGCGGATGTGGGAGACCACCGTCGCAACGTCGTAGCCGGGGTCGAAGGGGTAGGTTCGGGGCATCCGGCGAACGACGCCGAGTGATGCGAGGAAAGCCCGTTGCGGGGGTTCCGCACCGTTCGCTTCGGACACGATTGCTCTTTCTTTCACCGAAAGGGGTTACCTTTCCAGTCGAGTACCCACGCCGTTCTCGACGGCCCGTCCGTAGACGGCGGCCGAGCAGGCGATGTCTCCGACGGCCTGTCCGATGGGGTTGAAGAAGATGGTCTCCTCGGGCTTCTCCCGTCCCGGACGTGCGCCGGTGACGAGCTGCGCGAGCTCCGCGTGGCAGCGTTCGGGACCGAAAGTGCCCTGCTGCTCCATGGTGTGGAGTAGTTTCCCGGGGCGCATGACCTGCTCGTAGCAGTCGACGACGACCTTGTCGCTGGCGAGGACGACGTCCGGCATGGGGTCGGCGAGCGACACGTTCAGGAACAGGGAACCGCGCGGCACCCACGCGGCGGGGATCCACGGCCCGGGGGCGGTGGTGACCACGAGGATGACGTCCGCGCCGCGCAGGCATCCCGCGGCGTCCTCGTGGACGGTGACCGTCAGACCGTGCTCCTCGCGGGCCCAGTGCGCGAAGGCCTCCGCCTGCCGGGGGGAGACGTCGTGGACGTCCACCGCCTCGGGCCGGTCCCAGGTTTCGCACAGGAGGGACAGGTGCGTTCTGGCGAGGAGCCCGGTTCCCAGGATGGCGAGGCGCCTGCCCTCGGGCGCCAGGTACCTGCAGGCCACGGCGGAGACCGCTGCGGTCCGCCATGCGCTCACGACGGATCCGTCCATGATCGCGACGGGGTAGGCGCTGTCCGCGTCGTTGAGGACGATCACCGCGGAGGCCCGTGGCAAGCCCCGGACTTCCTGGTTGTCATGGGCGCTGCCGATCCATTTGATGCCGGACAGGTGGACCTCGCCGCCCACGTAGGCGGGCATCGCGATGATGCGGTCCGTCGGGTGCGGGCGGTCGGGCCGGCGCAGGTAGGGCTTGAGCGGTTGCACCACGTCGCCGGCGGCCTGGGCGCGCAGTGCGGCCTCCACGGCTTCCACGAAGAGGGTGCGTTCGGAGCCGACGGCGCGTTCCACGTCGGCGGCCGACAGGTACAGCAGCCCATCGCGTGCGATGGGGTCCAACGCGTTCAAGATTCCCCCCGGTGTCCCGTTCACTGCCGACCTGACGGCTCAACCGTCGGCATGCTGACCGGTGTGTGAATGGTTCGCGCCGTCGCCTGCCATCCGCTGGACGGCACGGTTCATCTGGCGTGCGAATTCCTGCTCATGTTCCAGCAGGTAGAAGTGGCCGCCCGGGAACGTGTGGCTCGTGAAGGTCCCCGTCGTGACGTCTTTCCACTCGGCCACCCTATTCCAGGGAACGCCCGCATCGTCAACACCGGCAAAGGCGGTGACAGGTGTGGAGATTCTGCGAAGAGGCTGTGGCGAATAGTGCCGCACGAGACGAAAATCCGCGCGGACGGAGGGCAGCACGAGCTCTCGGAGTCCGGGCTGGAGCATCGGATCGCTGTACGTGCCTCCGGTCCTGCGCAGTTCGGCGATCAGCTCGTCGTCGCTCTCGCCGGGCCATTCGCGTTCCGGAGGCAGGTGGGGCGGAATCTGGGCGGACACGATGAGTCCGGCCGGGCGGCGGCCGAATGACATCTCGAGAAGTCGCGCCACTTCGAACGCGACCCAGGCGCCCATGCTGTGTCCGAAGAGAACAAGGGGGGAATCGTCGTCGAGGTGGGGTTGCAGGGCCTGGACCACTTGGGGTGCCAGGTCGTCCATGGCCGACACGCACGGCTCGGATATCCGGTCCTGACGGCCCGGGTACTGGACGGACAGCAGATCGGTTCCCTCGGGCAGCCACGAGGCCCAGGAATGGTGGAAGGAGGCGGTGCCGCCCGCGTGCGGCAGACAGAGGAGGCGTATCCGTGCGTCACGGCATCGCCGGTTGCGCCGGATCCACGACGCTCCGGTGGCGGGAGGGTCAGAGGACATACCCGTCCCCACACCCGTCCGGTGGGCTTCCGTGTCCGTCAGGAAGGCCTGCCGTGCCTCCGGAAGAAGCGGGACCTAATGCCGCCGAGCACGACACGCCGATACCCACACAGCGACCAACCATGCCATTCACCCCCGTGTGAGTCAGCATATGTGATGTTGCAGCTGTGAACAGGCCAAGATCATAGGTGAGTTGGGGGCCGAAGGCAACGAAGGTCGACCTGTGAACCACTGGTCACACGGCGTGTCTGCCGCATGCCGCCGGCACCAGCCCCC
>NZ_JBHYVA010000229.1:0-11513 GCF_042750055.1 Streptomyces sp. NPDC059456 | reverse complement strand
CCGGCCCCCCGCGCCACTGTGGGGCCCGCGCCGCCGCCGCGTGACCCGGGGCCTGCGGGGGCGGGGGGCGCCCCGTGGGGTGCGCCCCCCCCCCGGGCCCCCCCCTCCTCGTCGTCCCGGCGGAAGATCTGGATCAGCCAGGACGAGAAGGAACCCGTGACCGCCCCCAGCAGACCCAGGCCGAACATCATCAGGGCGGTCGCGATCAGCCGCCCCGACGCGGTCACGGGGGCCACGTCGCCGTAGCCGACCGTCGTCAGCGTCTGGACCACGCACCACAGCGAGTCCCCGAACGTCTGGATCGGGGAGTGCGGGTCCCGCCGCTCGGAGTCGTAGAGGCCCAGCGAGCCGGAGAAGCCGAGCAGCAGCGACGAGAGCCCGGCGTACGTGATCACGCGCGGGTACAGGCTGCGGTGCGGGCGGTCCCGCCTCTTGGCCATGACCGCGTCGTGGACCTTGACCATGCGCAGCGCCCGCAGCGTCGGCAGGATGACGATCACGGTGTCCAGCCAGTGGCGGCGGATGAACCGCAGCGGCCGCTGGCGGCTCAGCGCCAGGCGCACCACGTAGTCCACGACGAAGCAGAGCCAGGTCAGCACGACGGTGATCGCGGCGACGTCGCGCCACAGGGAGTGGTCGGGGGCGAGCACGCGGACCGCGTACCCGGCGAGGAACACGAGCGAGAGGTAGAAGAGCGGGATCTCGGTACGGCGCTCCCAGGCGACGTCAGGGGTCTCGGCTTCAACGTGCATGGGCCCAGCATCGCGGCCGGAGTGCCGGTCTTCGCCCCGGCGACACGCCCTCCGGGGGCAAGGTCATATGCTGCTTCCCATGACGACTGAGCCGGAGCAGCAGATCGGTGTGGGCACGCAGGACGCGTTCCAGCGTCTGTGGACGCCCCACCGGATGGCGTACATCCAGGGGGAGAACAAGCCGACCGGTCCGGAGGCCGGGGACGGCTGTCCCTTCTGCGGGATCCCGGAGATGACCGACCAGGACGGCCTGGTCGTGGCCCGGGGCCGGCACGTGTACGCCGTGCTGAACCTGTACCCGTACAACGGCGGCCACCTGATGGTGGTCCCGTACCGGCACGTCGCCGACTACACGGACCTCGACGAAGCCGAGACCGCCGAGCTGGCCGACCTCACGAAGCGGGCCATGGTCGCGCTGCGCAAGGCGTCGGGGGCGCACGGCTTCAACATCGGCATGAACCAGGGCGCGGCCGCGGGGGCCGGCATCGCGGCGCACCTGCACCAGCACATCGTGCCCCGCTGGGGCGGGGACACGAACTTCATGCCGGTCGTCGGCCACACGAAGGTACTGCCCCAACTGCTCGCGGACACGCGCCAGATGCTCGCCGACGCCTGGCCGAACGACTGACACGCGCAAGGAGCTCCCGGGGCCGCGCGCCGGCCCCGGGAGCCGCCGTCTAGGCGTCGTACGCGTCCGCCTTGCGCGGGGCGGCGTCCTGGACGAGCCCGCTGACGATCGACGAGCGGTTGTTGAACCGTTCGACGTCGGCGCCGTTCTCCTCCAGGACCCGCAGTGCCGCCGCGTGCACCGCCCGCAGGACCGGGGTCGCGGCGCGCAGGGCGTCGTCGGCCATGAAGCGGTGGCGCCAGGGCTGGCCCGCCCAGACGTGGCGCAGGCCGAAGGGCTCGGGCAGGACCAGCTTGCCGCCGAAGAACTCGAGGATCGGCGGGAACCAGGTCAGCGGGGCGCGGACGGAGAGACGGACCACTTCCTGGGCGTCCACCAGGGGCAGGGGCCGCTCGACGGTCTCCCAGAACCGGATGGACTTCGGCACCTCGACCTTGGGCGCCGCCGACTTGCTGGTGAACAGGCCGTGGACCGGTCCGAGCGCGTGGCCGGTCACCTCGACGCGCAGGGTCTTGTAGAGCACCGTCACCGTCACCAGCATGGTGATCACCAACTGGCCGTCCCAGAGCGGGTACTGGATGCCGAGGTAGTGCCGGTTGCCGCCGCTGAACTGCTGTTCGTTGCAGATGCGGGTGATCTCGTGCGGCTTGACGAGGAAGGTGTCCACGTCCGCGCCGGTCGGGCGGGCCACCTCCGCGGCGCCCTCGCCGACCGGTGTGACGATCCAGTGCTGGATCGAGGCGGGCGGCAGGCCGCCGGTGTGCAGCGGGCCGCGCTCCAGCTTGCGCAGTTCGGTGTCGACGGCCCGTATCACGTCCCAGCTGCGGAACGGGTGGATCTCCATGCCCTCGGTCCTGGGCGCGAGCTCCTCGGCCATCTGCCAGCTGCCCCAGCGGGTGCCCATGCCGAGGATGCCCTTGGGTCCGGCGTAGAAGACGGAGTTGCTGCGGTCCTCGGCCGTCAGCTTGGCGAGCGAGTGCCGCAGGTCCTCGCGGGCCTTCTCGTCGGGGTTGCCGGGCACCGCCTCGGGGATCTTGGCGCCGATGCCGCTGCCCGCCAGCAGCCCGTCCCAGCGGGAGCGCAGGTCCTCGGCGGTGGCCTCGCAGATCCGGCGGGCGACGAGCCAGCCCACGGCCGGGACGATGATCATGCCGCGTAGGTAGAGGCCGAAGAAGCCGGTGAACGGCAGCCGGAACATGAGGACGGCCGCGACGACGGCGACGCCGACCAGGAGCAGGGTGCCCAGCCAGGACGAGCGCTTGCCCTCGCCCTTGGCCAGCGTCTTGCGGAGCTGGAAGAGCCCCAGCCACAGCAGCAGGCCCGGCAGGAAGAGCACGCCGGCGACGAGCATGATCAGGCGCAGCTTGCGGTCGCGCTCCTTGCGGATGCGGGAGGCGGCCAGGCAGTGCTCCACGACGGTCTGCGGGTCGAGACCGAAGGACTGGATGAGCGGCTTGCGGCCGGCGCCGAGGGTGCGGGCCTCGACGGCGCGGCAGAACGCCTCACCCAGGTTGGGCTCGAACAGCGAGATCTTCGGGGGCTTCACCGTCGACTTGTGGTACTCGTTGTCGGCCTTGAGTATTTCCGACAGCTTGGTGTCGTTTCCGCCGTCCCGGTACGCGGCCGAGGCGAGGGCGTTGGTCGCCGCGGTCTGCCCGCCGGCCCCCTGGAGGGGAACCTGCGCCCCGGGCCTGAAGTCGAATCCGTCGTCCGCCACCGTTGCCCCCATCACTGTGCGTCGTGCTCGTTTGCCGCGCAGATGAGCCTATCGGCGTATCTCTTCCCATGGTCATGGGACAGGGAAATGCCGCCCACCGCAAGCGGCTTGGGTGGGCGGCTCCTGGCGCCGTGTCAGTCAGGTTCCCTTCTCGGCCTGTTCCCGCACCTTTTCGGCGATCTGGGGCGGCATGGGTTCGTGGCGGGCGTAGGCCCGGGTGAACCGGCCCGTGCCGTGCGAGACCGAGCGCAGTTCGACGGCGTACCGGCCGATTTCGATCTCGGGGATCTCGGCGCGGACCTGTGTGCGGCCGGGGCCCGCCTGTTCGGTGCCGACGACGCGGCCGCGGCGGCCCGCGAGATCGCTCATGACGGGGCCGACGTACTCGTCGGGGACGAGGACGGCGAGCTCGGCGACCGGTTCGAGGAGGTGGATGCGGGCTTCGGCAGCGGCTTCGCGCAGGGCGAGCGCGCCGGCCGTCTGGAAGGCGGCGTCGGAGGAGTCCACCGAGTGCGCCTTGCCGTCGACGAGGGTGATGCGCACGTCGACCAGGGGATATCCGGCCGCGACCCCGCGGGCCGCCTGGGCGCGTACGCCCTTCTCGACGGACGGGATGAACTGGCGGGGCACGGCGCCGCCGACGACCTTGTCGACGAACTCGATGCCGGCGCCCGGCGGGAGCGGTTCCACCTCGATCTCGCAGATGGCGAACTGGCCGTGTCCGCCGGACTGTTTGACGTGGCGGCCGCGGCCCGCGGCCGCGGAGCCGAAGGTCTCGCGCAGGCTCACCTTGTGCGGGACGGGGTCGACCCGGACCCCGTAGCGGGTGCGCAGCCGTTCGAGGGCGACGTCCTGGTGGGCCTCGCCGAGGCACCACAGGACGACCTGGTGGGTGTGCGGGTTCTGCTCCAGCCGCATCGTGGGGTCCTCGGCGACGAGCCGGGCCAGGCCCTGGGAGAGCTTGTCCTCGTCGGCCTTGCTGTGGGCCTCGATCGCGAGGGGGAGCAGCGGGTCGGGCATCGGCCAGGGCTCCATGAGCAGGGGCCGGTCCTTGGCCGAGAGGGTGTCGCCGGTCTCGGCGCGGGTGAGCTTGGCCACGCAGGCGAGGTCGCCGGCGATGACCTGGGTGAGGGTGCGCTGCTGTTTGCCGAAGGGGGAGGTGAGGGTGCCGATCCGTTCGTCGACGTCATGGTCCTCGTGTCCGCGGTCGGCCAGTCCGTGACCGCTGACGTGCACGGTCTCCTCGGGGCGCAGGGTGCCGGAGAAGACGCGGACGAGGGAGACCCGGCCGACGTAAGGGTCGGAGGAGGTCTTGACGACCTCGGCGACGAGGGGCCCGTCGGGGTCGCAGGTGACGGCCGGGCGGTCCGCGCCGTCCGGGGCGGTGACGGGGACGGCGGTGCGCTCCAGGGGGGTGGGGAAACCGCCGGTGACCAGTTCCAGGAGCTCGACGGTGCCGAGGCCCTGGCGGGCGCCGTCGGCGGCGGGGGCGGCCATCAGGACGGGGTGGAAGGTGCCGCGGGCCACGGCGCGCTCCAGGTCGTCGACGAGGGTCTTGACGTCGATGTCCTCGCCGCCGAGGTAGCGGTCCATGAGGCTCTCGTCCTCGCTCTCCGCGATGATCCCCTCGATGAGGCGGGAGCGGGCGTCGGAGATGAGGGCGAGCTCGTCGGGTTCGGGGTCGCGCTCCACGCGCTCGCCGGAGGTGTAGTCGTACACGCGCCGGGAGAGCAGTCCGAGGAGCCCGGCGACGGGGGAGTGCCCGTCCTGGCCGGGAGGCCCGTACAGGGGCAGGTAGAGCGGGATGACGGCGTCGGGGTCCTCGGCTCCGAAGATCTCTCCGCACACGGTGGTCATCTGTGCGTAGTCGGCGCGGGCTGCCTCCAGATGGGTGACGACGATGGCGCGCGGCATGCCGACGGCGGCGCATTCGTCCCAGACCATGCGGGTGGCGCCGTCGATGCCGTCGGAGGAGGAGACGACGAAAAGGGCCGCGTCCGCGGCGCGCAGACCGGCCCTGAGTTCGCCGACGAAATCGGCGTATCCGGGGGTGTCGAGGATGTTGATCTTGATTCCGCCCCATTCGACGGGGACGAGGGACAGCTGCACGGACCGCTGCTGCCGGTGTTCGATGTCGTCGTAGTCGGAGACGGCCGTGCCGTCCTCGACCCGGCCCGCCCGGTTGACGGCACCGGCCGTCAGGGCGAGGGCCTCGACCAGGGTGGTCTTGCCGGCTCCGGTGTGGCCGACCAGCACGACGTTCCGTACGGACGACGGCCGGTCGACCGCCGGTGCCCTGCCGGCGGCTCCGGCTTGGTGTGATGTGGCTCCCATGGCGCTCGTGCCTCCCGGTGTGACGGTGAGGAGGTTGATCGGGGTCCTTCGAGCTTTGCACCGGCGTCACACTGCGTCCATACGTAGTACCCGGCGCCGTCCGGAGTGCGACGGGGGCATGGACCGGGGATTGCCTGGCGCGAACCGGTGGGTGCGCGGCATGGCGGGCCCGGGGCGCTGGCTACGATGGGCCAGCCGGTGGCCGATGGGGCCGTGCGGCACAGCGACCCTCCGGGAAGGCCATGCTGAACAAGTACGCGCGTGCATTCTTCACGCGTGTTCTCACGCCATTCGCCGCTTTTCTCCTCCGGCGGGGGGTGAGCCCGGACGCGGTCACCCTGATCGGCACGGCCGGAGTGGTGGCGGGAGCGCTGGTCTTCTTCCCCCGGGGGGAGTTCTTCTGGGGCACCATCACGATCACCCTGTTCGTGTTCTCCGACCTGGTGGACGGGAACATGGCCCGCCAGGCGGGCGTCTCCAGCCGCTGGGGCGCGTTCCTCGACTCGACGCTCGACCGGGTGGCCGACGCGGCGATCTTCGGCGGCCTCGCGCTCTGGTACGCGGGCTCCGGGAACGACAACGTGCTGTGCGCGGTCGCGATCTTCTGCCTGGCCAGCGGCCAGGTGGTCTCGTACACGAAGGCCCGCGGCGAGTCGATCGGGCTGCCGGTCGCCGTGAACGGGCTGATCGAGCGCGCCGAGCGGCTGGTGATCTCGCTGGTCGCGGCCGGCCTCTCCGGGCTGGTGATCTTCGGGGTGCCCTCGTGGATCGGGGTGCTGCTGCCGGTCGCGCTGTGGATCGTCGCGGTGGGCTCGCTGGTCACGCTGATCCAGCGGGTGGTCACCGTGCGCCGTGAGGCGGCCGAGGCCGACGCGGCCGCCGCCGTGGCCGAGGGCGGTGCCGCCTGATGGGCGCGGCGCAGGACAAGCTGGTCGACGGGCTGTACGGGCTCGGCTGGGCCGGGGTGAAGAAGCTCCCCGAGCCGGCCGCGGTGGCCCTGGGACGCCGGATGGCCGACTACACGTGGAAGAAGCGCGGCAAGAGCGTGCTGCGGCTGGAGGCCAACCTGGCCCGCGTCGTGCCGGACGCCGGGCCGGAGCGGCTGCGGGAGCTCTCCAGGGCCGGCATGCGCTCGTACATGCGCTACTGGATGGAGTCCTTCCGGCTGCCCGCGATGGACCCGGTGCGCTTCGGCACGGACGTCGAGATCAAGGACGACCACATCCTGCGCGAGGCCGTGGCCTCCGGTCGCGGTGTGATCGTCGCACTGCCGCACCTGGCCAACTGGGACCTCGCCGGCGCCTGGGTCACCGGGCACCTCGGCCTTCCGTTCACCACCGTCGCGGAGCGGCTCAAGCCGGAGTCCCTGTACGACCGCTTCGTCGCCTACCGGGAGAGCCTGGGCATGGAGGTGCTGCCGCACAACGGCCCCTCCTCCTTCGGGACCCTCGCCCGCCGGCTCCGCTCCGGCGGACTGATCTGCCTGGTCGCCGACCGCGACCTGTCGGCGTCCGGGGTCCGGGTGGACTTCTTCGGCTCGGCGGCGCGCATGCCGGCCGGGCCGGCGCTGCTGGCGCAGCAGACGGGCGCGGCGCTGCTGCCCGTCACCCTGTACTACGGCGAGAGCCCGCAGCTGCGCGGGCGGATCCACCCCGAGGTCCCCGTCCCGCGGACCGGCGACCGCACCGAGAAGACCGCCGCCATCACCCAGGCGATGGCCGACGCCTTCGCCCAGGGGATCGCCGAGCACCCGGAGGACTGGCACATGCTGCAGCGGCTGTGGCTGGACGACCTGGAGGAGCGCTCCGCGTGAAGATCGGCATTGTCTGCCCGTACTCCTGGGACGTGCCCGGCGGCGTCCAGTTCCACATCCGGGACCTCGCGGAGCACCTGATCCGCCTGGGCCACGAGGTGTCGGTGCTGGCCCCGGCGGACGACGAGACGCCGCTGCCGCCGTACGTGGTCTCGGCGGGGCGGGCGGTGCCGGTGCCGTACAACGGGTCGGTGGCCCGGCTGAACTTCGGCTTCCTGTCGGCGGCCCGGGTGCGGCGCTGGCTGCACGACGGCGTGTTCGACGTGATCCACATCCACGAGCCGGCCTCGCCCTCGCTGGGACTGCTGTCCTGCTGGGCCGCCCAGGGGCCGATCGTGGCCACGTTCCACACCTCGAACCCGCGCTCCCGGGCCATGATCGCCGCGTACCCGATCCTCCAGCCGGCCCTGGAGAAGATCAGCGCGCGGATCGCGGTGAGCGAGTACGCGCGCCGCACGCTCGTGGAGCACCTCGGCGGGGACGCCGTGGTCATCCCCAACGGAGTCGACGTCGACTTCTTCGCCAAGGCCGAGCCGAACCCCGAGTGGTCCGGGCAGACCCTCGGTTTCATCGGCCGGATCGACGAGCCCCGCAAGGGCCTGCCCGTCCTGATGGCGGCGTTCCCCAAGATCGTGGAAGCCTGCCCGGACGTACGGCTCCTCGTGGCCGGCCGCGGCGACGAGGAGGAGGCCGTGGCCTCCCTGCCCGCCGACCTGCGCGCCCGGGTCGAGTTCCTCGGCATGGTCTCCGACGAGGACAAGGCGCGGCTGCTGCGCAGCGTCGACGTGTACGTGGCCCCCAACACGGGCGGCGAGAGCTTCGGCATCATCCTCGTCGAGGCGCTCTCGGCGGGAGCGGCCGTACTGGCCTCCGACCTGGACGCCTTCGCGCAGGTCCTGGACCAGGGCGCGGCGGGCGAACTGTTCGCCAACGAGGACGCGGACGCGCTGGCCGCCGGCGCGGTGGCGCTGCTGCGCGATCCGCGGCGGCGCGAGGAACTCGGCACCCGCGGCTCCGCGCACGTGCGCCGCTTCGACTGGTCCACGGTCGGGGCGGACATCCTCGCGGTCTACGAGACGGTGACGGACGGCGCGGCGGCGGTGGCCACGGACGAACGGGTCAGCCTCCGCACCCGCCTGGGTCTCACCCGGGACCCGTCGGCCTGACCCGGCGGTCCGGCCCGGGGCGCCTCCCCGGGCCCCGGGGGGCGGGGGATCGCGGGTAGAGTCGCGGGCCGTGATCGAAACCCTTGTCTGGACCGCACTGGCGCTCGGCGTCATCGGGGTCTACCTCAGCTGGACCGCCGGACGGCTGGACCGGCTGCACTCGCGGATGGACGCCGCCCGCGCCGCCCTCGACGCGCAGCTCGTCCGCCGCGCCTCGGTGGTGCTCGAAGTGGCCACCTCCGGAGTGCTCGACCCCGCCTCCTCGATCGTCCTGTACGAGGCCGCCCACGGCGCCCGCCAGGCCGAGGAGGAGCACCGCGAGGTCGCGGAGAGCGAGCTCAGCCAGGCGCTGCGCGCGGTGTTCTCCGACGCCGCCCAGGTCGAGGCGCTCAAGGCCGCGCCCGGCGGCGAGGCGGCCGCCGAGGAGCTGGCCGCGGCCGTCCGCCGGGTGCCCATGGCGCGGCGGTTCCACAACGACGCCGTACGGGCGGCCCGTGCGCTGCGGCGGCACCGCAAGGTCCGCTGGTTCCGGCTGGCCGGCCATGCCCCGTTCCCGCTCGCCTTCGAGATGGACGACGAGCCTCCGGTGGATCTTGCCGACCGGCCCTAGTTGTACCCAATGGCCAATTCCGAAGGAGCCACCGGCTCCTCATTGGCCCTTGCGGTGGACTGGTCGGGGACGGTTTCCTCGGCGGAGTACCACCGCAGCACCCGTCTTCCTTTCGAGTGAGGTCAATCCGTGAGCACGCTTCCCTCCACCCCGCAGGCCGCCGAGTCCGCGATCGGCACCTCCCGCGTCAAGCGCGGCATGGCCGAGCAGCTCAAGGGCGGTGTGATCATGGACGTGGTCAACGCCGAGCAGGCGAAGATCGCCGAGGACGCCGGCGCCGTGGCCGTCATGGCCCTAGAGCGGGTTCCCGCCGACATCCGCAAGGACGGCGGCGTCGCGCGCATGTCGGACCCGAACATGATCGAAGAGATCATCGGCGCCGTCTCCATCCCGGTCATGGCCAAGTCCCGCATCGGCCACTTCGTCGAGGCCCAGGTCCTGCAGTCCCTCGGCGTCGACTACATCGACGAGTCCGAGGTCCTCACCCCGGCCGACGAGGTCAACCACTCCGACAAGTGGGCGTTCACCACCCCCTTCGTCTGCGGTGCCACCAACCTGGGCGAGGCCCTGCGCCGCATCGCCGAGGGCGCGGCCATGATCCGCTCCAAGGGCGAGGCCGGCACCGGCAACGTCGTCGAGGCCGTCCGCCACCTGCGCCAGATCAAGAACGAGATCGCCCGCCTGCGCGGCTACGACAACAACGAGCTGTTCGCCGCCGCCAAGGAGCTGCGCGCCCCGTACGAGCTCGTCAAGGAGGTCGCCGAGCTCGGCAAGCTCCCGGTCGTGCTGTTCTCCGCCGGTGGCGTCGCCACCCCGGCCGACGCCGCGCTGATGCGCCAGCTCGGCGCCGAGGGCGTCTTCGTCGGCTCCGGCATCTTCAAGTCGGGCGACCCGGCCAAGCGCGCCGCCGCCATCGTGAAGGCCACCACCTTCTACGACGACCCGAAGGTCATCGCGGACGCCTCCCGCAACCTGGGCGAGGCCATGGTCGGCATCAACTGCGACACGCTGCCCGAGGCCGAGCGCTACGCCAACCGCGGCTGGTAAGCACTCATGACCACACCCGTGATCGGTGTCCTGGCCCTCCAGGGCGACGTACGGGAGCACCTGATCGCCCTGGCCGCGGCGGACGCCGTGGCCAGGCCGGTCCGGCGCCCCGAGGAGCTCGCCGAGGTCGACGCCCTGGTGATCCCCGGCGGCGAGTCCACGACCATGTCGAAGCTCGCCGTCCTGTTCGGCATGCTGGAGCCGCTGCGCGAGCGCGTGAAGGCCGGCATGCCCGTGTACGGCACCTGCGCCGGCATGATCATGCTCGCCGACAAGCTGCTCGACGGCCGTGACGACCAGGAGACGCTGGGCGGCATCGACATGATCGTCCGCCGCAACGCCTTCGGCCGCCAGAACGAGTCCTTCGAAGCGAAGATCGATTTCGCCGGCATAGACGGCGGCCCGGTCGAGGGCGTCTTCATCCGCGCCCCGTGGGTCGAGTCGGTCGGCGCCTCGGCCGAGGTGCTCGCCTCGTACGACGGCCACACCGTCGCCGTCCGCCAGGGCAACGTCCTCGCCACGTCGTTCCACCCCGAGCTGACCGGCGACGACCGCGTCCACGCGTACTTCGTCGACATGGTGCGCGCGGGGCTGTAATCAGGTCCCGGTAGGATCTGGGAGGAACACTGTTGGTGACGCGAAGGAGACAGGCGGATGTCCGGCCACTCTAAATGGGCTACGACGAAGCACAAGAAGGCCGTGATCGATGCCAAGCGCGGCAAGCTCTTCGCGAAGCTGATCAAG
This sequence comes from Streptomyces sp. NPDC059456, assembly GCF_042750055.1. Classification (NCBI taxonomy): domain Bacteria; kingdom Bacillati; phylum Actinomycetota; class Actinomycetes; order Kitasatosporales; family Streptomycetaceae; genus Streptomyces; species Streptomyces sp. NPDC059456. Next base: position 702 of record NZ_JBHYVA010000229.1, on the reverse strand, counting down.
AACATCGAGGTCGCGGCGCGCATGGGCGGCGCCGACATCGACGGCAACCCGACGCTCTTCGACGCCGTCCAGAAGGCCAAGAAGCAGTCGGTCCCGAACAAGAACATCGACTCCGCGGTCAAGCGCGGCGGCGGCCTCGAGGCCGGCGGCGCCGACTACGAGACGATCATGTACGAAGGCTACGGCCCGAACGGTGTCGCGGTGCTCATCGAGTGCCTCACCGACAACCGCAACCGTGCCGCGTCCGACGTCCGCGTCGCCATGACCCGCAACGGCGGCTCGATGGCCGACCCGGGCTCGGTCTCGTACCTGTTCAACCGCAAGGGCGTCATCCTGCTGCCCAAGGCCGAGCTGTCCGAGGACGACGTCCTCGGCGCGGTCCTGGAGGCCGGCGCCGAAGAGGTCAACGACAACGGCGACACCTGGGAGATCATCAGCGAGGCCACCGACCTCGTCGCGGTCCGCACCGCGCTCCAGGAAGCCGGCATCGACTACGACTCGGCCGACTCCAGCTTCGTCCCGACCATGCAGGTCGAGCTGGACGAGGACGGCGCGCGCAAGATCTTCAAGCTGATCGACGCGCTGGAGGACAGCGACGACGTGCAGAACGTCTTCGCCAACTTCGACGTCTCCGACGAGGTCATGGAGAAGGTCGACGCCTGATCGGGCATCAGCGGCGGGCCGACGGGGACACACCCCGTC
>NZ_JBHYVA010000228.1:4403-11519 GCF_042750055.1 Streptomyces sp. NPDC059456 | reverse complement strand
GCCCACCACCACCCGGTACCAGCCTTCCTGGCGCATCATCCGGGCGAGCTGCACCGGGTCCGCCGGGACGTCCGCGGACGCGGTGCGGCCGGGAGCCGGACGGATCAGCTGGTAGGCGTCGCGGAGCCGGATGATCACACTGAAGACCGCGCCCATCGCCCCGCCCGCGAAGCAGACCAGGGAGTTCACCAGGACCGGCTCCTCGGGGCAGCCGATGCCGCCGTGGAACAGCCGTGGCAGGAACTGCCCTGCGAGCAGGGCCAGTACGAGCACCACGGGGCTGAGCAGGATGCCGAAGGCGAGGCCCGTGTTGAGGCCTCGGCCGGCGGCGAGCGCCGCGTCGGCCGCGAGCCGCTGCGCGGCGGCATCGGCTTCGGCCTGGAGGCGGTCCGTTCCGGGGCGCCCGGCGGGAGCGGCCGCGGCCTCCCGGACGCCCGTGCGTACGGCCGCTTCCAGCGCCCGGCACACGGCTTCGCCCGTACGCCGCTCGAACGCGCGCCGTGCGGCCGCGTGGAGGCGTTCGATGCGGGCCAGTTGCTGCGGCTCCGCGTCGCGCAGCCGCTGGAGGCCGGGCGCTTCCTCGGCGAGGCCGAGGGCCTCGGCCAGGGTCCGCGGCCCGTCCGGGCCGGCGGCCCCGAACAGCCATTCCGTGATCGCACCGGTCCGGCCCGCGCGCCGTTCACTCATCCGCATCCCCCTTGATCCCAGGGGAAGTTGTACCGTCACACCGGCCCCGGCGGAACCCCGGCCCCGTGGCGTCGCCGGGGTCCGGGCCGCCGGGCGGTCTGTGCGTGAACGGGAGGGATCAGCAGCCGAAGTCGACGCGCCGGAAGGAGGCGTAGTGGTCGGCGGTGTAGTAGTCCTCCTCCCACTGCTGCCCGGTGATGATCCGGCGCGCCCCGCGGGTCGGCGAGCCCGGGGTGATGACGGTGTACTCGTGGTAGTAGCCGGAGCCGTGGGCCGGCAGCAGCCGCTCGCGGTTCTGGAAGACGACGCCGTCCTGCGCGTAGGGGAACGGGCCGCCCTCGTCGATGAGATCGAGGGTGTCGTGCGCCTGGGACGGCAGGGCCGAGTAGCAGATGCTGCCCACCGCTGCCGCGGAGGCGGAGACGGAGGCGGGGGCGGACGCGGGTGCCGGGGCCGCCGAGGCGGTCGGTCCGGTGAGGAGCGCGGCGGCGGCGGCCGCGGCGCCGGCGAGGGCCACGAAACGTGGGGGGATTCTCATGCGGCCCATGATGACGCGCGTAGAGCCACGCCCGTCAACGCCAACTCTGCTGAGTTTCCTGCCTGTTCAACTCCCGTGTGCCGCGCGTGGCACGGTCGCCGCCGCCGCTTAAGACGGGCGCAACCTGAGCCCCGCGAGGCGCCGGTGGCAGGATGATCACCAGTCGACCGAGAGAGGTGCCACACCATGGCCGTCATCCACCGGACCACGATGACCCCCGGGAAGCTGGAGCTGCTCGCTTCCTGGCTTCCCGCTCAGCCCTGGTACCGGGGCGGGGAGGCGGGGACCGCACCGCAGCCCGTCAAGGCCGGCGGCTTCCGGATCGACGATCCCCGGGGCGAGGTCGGGATCGAGTTCATGGCGGTCACCGACGGTGCGGGAGAGCACCGGGCCACGTACCACGTACCGCTCACGTACCGCGGGGCACCGCTGCACGGCGCGGAGCACGCCCTCATCGGCACCTCCGAACACGGGGTGCTGGGGCGCCGGTGGATCTACGACGGGACCCACGACCCCGTCCTCGTCGAGCGGTTGTACGCGCTCGTGCGCGGCGGAGCGGAGCCGCAGGCGCAGAGCGAGAGCGACACGCCCGACCCGTCCGTGACCGGCTGGTCCGCGGCGCCCGGCCGGCCCGGCCCGGTCGACGTCCTGGAGGTCTCCCCCGGCCCGGACGCCTCCGACGTGCTCGTCCGGACCGCGGACGGGCGGCTGACCCTGCGCGTGCAGCGCGTCCTGCTGCCCGCGCCGGAGCAGGACCCGGCCGCGGAACCGCTGCTGGGGCACGTCACCGCGGAGTGGACGCTGCCGGACGGCACGAAGGCCCGCGGCCGGTACGCCGTGCTGCGCGCCTGACCGACGCACGGGTCGCGCGCAACCCGGGTGCGGGCGGCGCGGAGCGTCCCCCGCGCGCATCATGGAGGAGGTACCGGGGGACCCTTTCGCCTGGCAGAGGAGGGCGCGGATGAGTTCCCAGCGCTATGAGCTGGTGTTTTCCGAGGGCGCGGAGACCTGCGTGGTCGTCGTCGTGGTGACCGCGACCGGCCAGGCCGGTCCGGGCGGCCACCCGGTCTACGCGGACGCGACCGGCATCGTCCGGGCGGAGATCAGCGACCAGGAGGAAGTGCGCATCCTGGCGTCCGGAGGCGGCCAGGACCCGGCCCGCGTGGTCCGCGTCCGCCCCCTCCCCTGACAGCACGGCCGGGCGCCGCCCGCAACCGGGGGCCCGGCCGCCGCCGTTGCTCCGTACGAGTTCTCTTGCGTGCCCGTTCGGTCGCACCGGCCGAGCGGATGATCATCTTTAGGCCGCGCAGTCGCTTTGATGCTCCCAACGGGCCGTGGGCGAGCTGGGAAGGCTGCGTGGCGATGTCATCGACGCACCGTGCACACAAGGAACGACGGGCACGACGGAGCAGGACGTGGAGCGTGGTGGCCGCCGTGACGGGCGCGGCGCTCGCCGTCGCCGCGGCGCCGGGCCGGGCTCCGGAGCAGGATCCCGCGGCGCGGGCCGCCGGCGGCCCGGACGCCGCCGTGACCCTGCTCGTCGGCCGGGCCCTGGACCAGGGGGACGGCGACATCGCCGCACGGTGCGCGGTGGAGGGGTTCCGCGACGGGCTGTGCACGGGCTGGCGGCAGCAGCGGGTACGGGCCACCGCCCGGGGCGCCGGGTCGGTGCTGCGCGGTCCCGCGGCGCGCACGGCCGACGGGGCGGCGCGCACGGTCGTCCTGCCCACGAACTCCGGCGGCCCGCTCGACATCGCGCTCGCCGAAGCGGGACAGCTCACCGACGTCACCGTCCACGACGGGCACGGGCGCTACGTGGGCGGCGAACTGGCCCCCCGGAGCCGCCACTGGACCAACACCGAGCCGCTGCGGGCCGGTGAGCTCTACACCGTCAGCGTCGGCGCCCAGGACGCGGCCGGGACCCCGGTCGGCGTCACGATGGCCTTCCGGACCGCGCCGCCCCGGGACGGGGGCCGGCTCACGGTGGAGTTCGGGCCGAGGCCCGGCACGTACGGCGCGGGGCAGATCGTGACGGCCGCCCTGAGCCGCCCGGTTCCCGCCGCCGACCGGACGGCCCGGGCCCGGGTGGAGCGGGCGCTCCAGGTCACCTCGGAGCCGGCGGTGGAGGGCGGCTGGCACTGGGTGGACGATGCGACGCTGCACTACCGGCCGCGTACGTACTGGCCCGCGCACGCCGAGGTGCGCGTGACGAGCGGTCTCGACGGGGTGGAGGTCGGCGACCACGGCTACGGCGGGCCCTCCGACTCCACGGAGTTCACCGTCGGGGACCGGATCGAGGCGGTCACCGACGCCGGGGAGCACGAGATGACCGTGCGCCGCAACGGCAGGGTCATCCGGACGATCCCGGTCACCACCGGCAAGGCGGGTTTCCGGACCCGCAGCGGCATCAAGGTCGTGCTGGGCAAGGAGTACCAGGTCCGGATGCGCGGGGACACCGTCGGCATCAAGCGCGGCACCAGCGAGTTCTACGACCTGCCGGTGTTCTACGCGACGCGGGTGACGTGGAGCGGCGAGTACGTGCACGCCGCACCCTGGTCGGTCGCGGCGCAGGGCGAGGAGAACGTGAGCCACGGCTGCACGGGCATGAGCACGGCGGACGCGGCCTGGTTCTTCCAGACGGTGCGGGAGGGCGACGTCGTGCAGGTGGTGAACAGCGAGGGGGAGCAGATGGCTCCCTTCGACAACGGCTTCGGCGACTGGAACCTGGACTGGCGGGCCTGGCAGGCGGGCAGCGCCCGCACGTCCGCGCCCGTCCCGGCCGCCACCCTCCCGGCGGCGGCTCCGGCGGCCTCGTCCCGGCTGCGCCCCCTGACCTGAGCGCACCGCGGCCGCGCGCCGTGCCCGGCGGCGGAGCCGGGTACGGCGCGGGGCGCCGGGCGGGGGACGTCAGGCGCGGGGAGGGCCCGTCGGGGGACGGTCCGTCAGGGCGCGGGGTGTTTCGGGGTGGGGCAGACCTGCCAGGCGAGGTGGTAGAGGGTGCTCACGCTCGCGTCGGTGGAGTCCATGGCCATGAAACTGGTGGCGGTCTGCGGATTGGACGTGCCCGCATTCACGCGCAGTTCCGTATTGATGTTGAAGTTTCGTTTCTCCCCGCACGGGGCCCAGACCAGATCCGAATACTCCGTCGTGTCGGTCGCCTGCCAGTTGTCGTTGTGCGGACCGTTGAACTGATGGGTGCGCTGCGTCGTCTGCGGCATTCCCTGGAAGTAGTAGTTCGCGCGCTCCTGACCCCATGCTCCGGGCTGGAGGAATGCGAATCCGCGGTAGTCCGCCTGGACGATCGCGTAGGTGAATCCCGAAGGAACGTGGACGCGGAGATTGAGCTGGCAGTTCTTGCGGAACGCCGTCGGCGGGGCACCGGGTCCGACCTGGGCGAGGTAGTCACTGTAGGTGACGGTGAAGGCGGTGTTGTCCGGCGCGACGGCCACCTCGGCGGTGCCTTCCCGGCAGCCGGATCCGTTCACGGTGGCGAGTTCGATCACGATCTTGTCGGGGGGAGCGGTGATCTGCGGGATGTGGCCGGCGGCTCCGGCGGACGTCGTGGCGGTGGCGATCAGCACGGCTGCCGCGCCACCGGTGAGCAGGGTACGAGACAGGGAAGGAGACATCGTTGTCACTCCTGACCATCGATCGGTGATTCCTGCGCTCACGCCGCGTCAGGCCGCGGGGCATTCCTTCCACTCGAAGTGGTAGACCGTGCTCACGCTGCCGTCCGTCGAGTCCATGCTCATGAAGCTCAGGGCCTGCGGGTTCGACGTCCCCGCGTAGACCCGCAGTTCGCTGTTGACGTTGAGGTTGCGCTCCTCGCCGCAGGGTGCCCAGACGAGGTCGGCGTACTCGGTCTGGTCGCTCGCCTGCCAGTTGTCGGAGTACGGGCCGCTGAACTGGTGGGTCGTGCGGGCCGTCTGGGCCATGCCCTGGAAGTAGTAGTTCGCGCGCTCCTGGCCGTAGGCCCCGCGCTGCAGGTGGGCGAAGCCGCGGTAGTCGGCGCGGGCGATGGCGTACGTGAACCCCTGCGGTACGTGGATCCGCAGCGCGAGTTGGCAGTTCTTGCGGAAGTCGGTGCCGCCGGAGCCGGCGCCGGCCTGGGCCAGGTAGTCGCTGTACGTGACGGTGAACGCGGTGTTGTCGGAGGCCGCGGAGACGCTCGCGGTCCCCTGGGGACACCCCGAACCGTTCACGCCGACCACGTCGACGGTGATTCTGCCGGGCGGCGGCGTGTCCGCGCCCTCGGCGTGTGCGGGGGCGGCCAGCACGGACAGGGCCGCGACGGCGGCGCCTGCGGTGAGTCTGCGGAGCAACATCTTCGTTTCTCCATTCAATCGCCGCGCGGAACCGGAACCGGAACCGCTTCGAATTTCGGCATGCACATGCCACCACAGCGATTGCGTACTGGGAAGGACGCGATACGGACAACGGCCCCCGCCGCCGGGCGCTGGCCGAATTCCGCATTCCGCCGCGGATCTTCTCCGCCCCCGCCCATCAGCCGTACTCCCCCGCGCCGGAGCCCCGCCGCACGGCGCGCCCTCCGGCCGACAATGACCGGATCCGGGACGGGCGTGTGCGACGGCGGACCGGCCCCCGGTTCAGTTCTTCTTCGGCTCCTCGGCGTTGCACCAGACCGTGAGGTCGAGCGTGATGTCCGTGCCCGGATCCTTCGCGCCGGACCTTCGTGGCGCGTCCCGTCGCCGGCGGCCACCCGCCTGCACACCGGCGGTGACGGAAGGGGGCGTACTCCTCACCGAGGGTGACCGCGGCAGGTGCCGGTGGATCCTCCCGCGCCGAAGGGCGGTCACGTCAGCGGCACGGGGCGGCGCGCGCCGGGCCGCGATAGGCTCGTACGAGGCTCAGGAGAGGGATGGTGCTGATGTGTCGCTGGCTCGCCTACTCCGGTTCACCGATGCTGCTCGACGCCGTTCTCTACCAGCCGGAACATTCGCTGATCGACCAGAGCCTGCACGCACGGATGGGCGTCGAGTCGACGAACGGTGACGGTTTCGGCATCGGCTGGTACAGCGCCGACGGCGACGGCACCCCGGCGATCTTCCGGGACATCGGACCGGCCTGGAACAACCGCAACCTTCGGGAGCTGGCCGCGCACGTCCGCTCGCCGCTGTTCTTCGCCCATGTGCGCGCCTCCACCGGTTCGGCCATCCAGCAGACGAACTGTCACCCGTTCCGGCACGGCCGCTGGCTGTGGATGCACAACGGCGCCATCACCGACTTCCACCGCCTCCAGCGCGATCTGTGCATGGCCGTCGACCCGGCCCTGTTCTCGTGCATCGAGGGGTCCACGGATTCGGAGGTGATGTTCTACCTGGCCGTCACCTTCGGTCTCGACCAGGACGTGCCCGGTGCGGTCGCCCGGATGACGGGTCTGGTGGAGCGGCTCGGCAAGGAGCACGGCGTCGCCGACCCGATGCAGATGACGATCGCCGTCAGCGACGGCGAGCGCGTGTGGGCCTTCCGGTATTCCAGCGCGGGCAAGTCCCGCTCGCTGTTCTACAGCAGCAAAGCCGAAACGGTACGGCAGCTGTACCCGGAGCTGCCGTACCTGCGGGAGGTCTCCGACGCGACCCGCCTGGTGGTCTCCGAACCCCTCGGCGACCTCCCGGGCGTGTGGAACGAACTGCCCGAGGCCAGTTACGCGGTGCTGCCGTCCGCGGCCACGGAGGACTACCTCCCGTTCATCCCCGAACTCCCCTGAACCGCGCCGTGCGGGGCCGCCGGGGGGGGGCGGGGGGGGCGGCACCCCCCCCCCCCCGCGGATCCCCCGCCCCAGCGCCCGTGCCGCGGCGCGGGGGCCCCCCGGGGGGGCCCCCCCGCGGGGTCCGAAGGCGTCGACGCGCGGCCAGCGCACGGGGGTGGCG
>NZ_JBHYVA010000228.1:0-4393 GCF_042750055.1 Streptomyces sp. NPDC059456 | reverse complement strand
CCGCGCCGCGCCCCCCGCCGCCCGCGGCCCGCGGCGCCCCCGCGGGCACCGGGAGACCGCGGTCAGCAGATCCGGGGAAGCTGCTCCCCGATCGGCAGGTCGACCACGCGGGTGCCGCCGAGGCCGGTGCGGGCCACGACGAGGCCGGGGTGCGCCTCGACCGCCTCGCCGATCACCGCGGCGCGGCGGCCCAGCGGGTGGGCGCGCATCGCGTCGAGGACGGCTTCGGCGTGCTCGCGGGGCACGAAGGCGACCAGCTTGCCCTCGTTGGCGACGTAGAAGGGATCGAGGCCGAGGATCGCGCAGGCGTTGCCCACGGCGTCGGGAACCGGCACCCGGCCCTCCTGGACGACGACCCCGGTACCGGACGCGGCGGCGATCTCGTTCAGGGCGGCCGCCAGCCCGCCGCGCGTGGGGTCGCGCAGGACGTGCAGGTCGGGGGTGACGGCGAGCATGGCCTGGACGAGTCCGCCCAGGGGCGCGCAGTCGCTCTCGATCTCCACTCCGAAGCCGAGCCCCTCGCGGACGCTCATGATGGCCACGCCGTGCAGGCCGATCTCCCCGCTGACGATGACGACGTCGCCCGGGACCACGCGCTGCGGGCGCAGGTCCACCCCGTCGGGGATGAGGCCGATGCCCGAGGTGTTGAGGTAGATGCCGTCGCCGTGCCCGGCTTCCACGACCTTGGTGTCGCCGGTGGCCACCTCGACGCCCGCGGTGCGCGCGGCCGCCCCCAGGGCCTCGGAGACCCGGGCCACCACGGACAGCTCGACGCCCTCTTCGAGGATGAACCCGCAGGACAGGTAGGCGGCCCGGGCCCCGCTCATGGCCAGGTCGTTGACCGTGCCGTTGACCGCGAGGTCGCCGATGCTGCCGCCGGGGAAGAACAGCGGCCGCACCACGTACGAGTCGGTGGAGAAGGCCAGGCGCGCCCCGCCGAGGGTGACCGCGGCGGAATCTCCCATCTGGCCGAGCACCTCACCGCCGAAGGCGGGTGCGAAGACGTGCTGGACGAGCTCGGCGGAGAGCGCTCCGCCGCCTCCGTGGCCCATCACCACCCGGGGGCGGTCCCGCAGCGGGGCGGGGCAGGTCCAGCCCGTGACGTCGAGTGCGGCGGTCTCAGACAACGGGGCTCGCCTCCAGCGGTGCGGTGCGGGCCGGCGCGAGGTCCAGGCGCCGGTAGAGGTAGTACGCGGCGCACGCGCCCTCGCTGGAGACCATCGTGGCGCCGAGCGGGGTGCGCGGGGTGCAGGTGGTGCCGAAGGCCTCGCACTCGTGCGGTTTGATCAGCCCCTGGAGGACCTCCCCGCTGCGGCACTCGGCGGGTTCCTCGGTGGCGATGTCCGTCACCGAGAAGCGGTGCTCGGCGTCGTACGCGCGGTAGCGGCCGGACAGCCGCCAGCCGCTGTCCGGGATCACGCCGATGCCGCGCCAGGCCCGGTCGGTGACCTCGAAGACGTCCTCCAGCATGGCGAGCGCGGCCGGGTTCCCCTCCGGGCGGACGGCGCGCGCGTAGGCGTTGTCCACGGTGTGCTCGCCGCGCTCGAGCTGCCGTACGGCCCGGCGTACGCCTTCGAGGATGTCGAGCGGCTCGAAGCCGGTGACCACGATGGGGACCCGGTGGCGCGCCGCCAGCTCCGGGTACTCCGCCATGCCCATGACGCTGCACACGTGTCCGGCGGCGAGGAAGCCCTGGACCCGGCAGCTCGGGGAGGTCATGATCGCCTCGATGGCCGGGGGCACCCGGACGTGGGAGACGAGCAGGCTGAAGTTGCGGATCCCGAGCTTCTTCGCCTGGTACACCGTCATGGCGTTGGGCGGCGCGGTCGTTTCGAAGCCGATGCCGAAGAACACCACCTCGCGCCCCGGGTTCTGCCGGGCGATCTGCAGGGCGTCGAGCGGGGAGTACACCACCCGTACGTCGCCGCCCTCGCTGCGCACCTGGAACAGGTCGCGGCCGGTGCCGGGGACGCGGAGCATGTCGCCGAACGAGCAGAAGATCACCTCGGGGCGGGAGGCGATCTCCAGCGCCTTGTCGATGACCTCCAGCGGGGTCACGCACACCGGGCAGCCCGGACCGTGGATCAACTCGATCTGCTCGGGCAGGAGTTGGTCGATGCCGTGCCGGATGATGGTGTGGGTCTGGCCGCCGCAGACCTCCATCAGCGCCCAGGGGCGGGTGACGGTCGCACGGATGTCGTCGAGCAGCCGGCGGGCCAGAGCGGGGTCCTGGAATTCCTCGATGTACTTCACTGCTGCTGCGCCTCCTGTACGGCGTCGCCGGCCTGCGGCTGCTGCGCGACGTCGTCGGCGAACGGCCAGTCCTGCACTCCCGCCTCGGCTGCCGCCCGCTCCCAGGGGTCGCCGAACTCCTCCTGGAGCATGCCGAGTTGCGAGAACAGTTCGAGGGTCTGGCGGGCCGACTCCTCGTCGAGGCGCTGGAGCGCGAATCCGACGTGCACGATGGCGTACTCGCCGACCTGCAGGTCCGGCAGGTACTCCAGGCACACCTCCTTGACCACGCCGCCGAAGTCGACGGTCGCCATGCGGGTGCCGTCCTTCTCCCCGATCTCAAGCACTCTGCCGGGTACCGCCAGGCACATGGCCCTCTCCTTGCTGTGGGTGGTGCGGGGTGCGGGCCGCCACCATGAGCTGGCCGAGGGCCAGCCCGCCGTCGTTCGGCGGGACGCGGTGGTGGCGCAGGACGGTGAAACCGCGCCCGCGCAGCAGGCGGGCGCAGGCGCTGGAGAGCACGGTGTTCGCGAACACCCCGCCGGTGAGGGCGACGGTGTCGAGTCCGTGCCGCTCGCGGGCGCGGACGGCGAGGCTGCGCACGAGGCCGGCGACCGCCGCGTGGAAGCGCGCGGCGATCAGCGGCGCGGGCGTTCCCGCCCGTACGTCGGCCACGACCGCGGCCAGGACGGGGGCCGGATCGGCCGTGACCGGGGCCCCGTCGTCCGCGCCCGCCGGGTGCAGCGCGAAGGCGTACCCGGTGCCGGCGGCCCCCGCGGGCGCGGCGAGGGCGGCGGATTCCAGCTCGATCGCGGCCTGGGCCTCGTATCCGGCGAGGTGGCACACACCGGCCAGGGAGGAGACCGCGTCGAAGAGCCGTCCCATGCTGGACGTCGGGGCGCAGTGCAGCCCGCGCTCCAACTGGCGCTCCAGTACGCGCAGTTCCTCGGGCGGGCAGGCCGCAGTGCAGGGGAGGTCCGGCGACCACGGCAGGCCGGCGGCCCGCAGATGGGACAGCGCCATGCGGTACGGGCGCAGTACGGCGGCGTCGCCGCCCGGCAGTGGCACGTAGGCGAGGTGGGCGAACCGGCGGTATCCGGCGTAGTCGGCGAGGAGGACCTCGCCGCCCCACACCGCGCCGTCGTCCCCGTACCCCGTGCCGTCGAAGGCGATGCCGATCACGGGATCCTCGCCGGCCAGGCCGTGTTCGGCCATGGCGGAGGCGATGTGGGCGTGGTGGTGCTGGACGCGGACCAGCGGCCGGGCGCCGGCCGCGCGCCGGGCCCAGCCGGCGGAGCGGTAGCCGGGGTGGCGGTCGGCGGCGAGCAGTGCGGGGCGCACCCCGGTGATGGACTCCAGCTGCTGCTCGGCGCGTTCGAAGGCGTACCGGGTGGCCAGGTCGTCCATGTCGCCGATGTGCGCGGACAGCCAGGCCTTGCGGCCCTCGCCGAGGCAGAACGCGTTCTTGAGGTCTCCCCCGGCGGCCAGCACCGGCGGTACGGGCAGCGGCAGGTCCAGGGGCAGCGGGGCGTACCCGCGCGAGCGGCGCACGGTCAGCGGTTCGCCGTCGCAGACGCGCAGCACCGAGTCGTCGCAGGGCACGTGGATGGGGCGGTCGTGGGTGAGCCAGGCGTCGGCGAGGTGGCCGAGCCGGTCCAGGGCCTCGGCGTCGTCGGTGACGATGGGTTCGCCCGAGAGGTTGCCGCTGGTCATGACGAGCAGGCGCGGGCCGGGCGGGTCGCCGGGCAGCCCGAGCAGCAGGTGGTGCACGGGCGTGTACGGGAGCATCACCCCGAGGTCGGGGCAGCGCGGGGCGACGTCCTCGGCCACCGGGTCCCCGGCGCCGGCCGCGGGGCGGCGGCGCAGCAGGACGATGGGCCGGGCGGGCCCGGTCAGCAGCTCCCGTTCGGCCGGGCCGAGGTGGACCAGGTGCCCTACGTCGGCGGGGTCGCGGGCCATCAGGGCGAACGGCTTGTCCCCGCGGGCCTTGCGGCGCCGCAGCTCGGCCACGGCGCCGGCGTGCGTGGCGTCGCAGGCGAGGTGGTATCCGCCGAGGCCCTTGACCGCGAGGATCGCCCCGTCGGCCAGCAGCCGGCGGGCCTCGGCCACGGGGTCGGCGCAGGCCTCCTCGCGCGGTGGTGACCCGGCGTGGAGCCGCAGC